>JAKBCJ010000241.1 GCA_021807975.1 Pseudomonadota bacterium
TTCAGGTAGTCGTCCCAGAACCCCAGCGCACCATAGCCCAGGGTGACGAACAGCACCGGCCAGACGTAGTCATTCTTCAGATCGACCCACAGCAAGGTGGAAATCGTCAGGCTGCCCAGGATCAGCAACCCGCCCATCGTCGGGGTGCCCTTCTTCTCCACCAAATGGCGCTCCGGCCCATCCAGCCGGATCGGCTGGCCTTGCTTCTGCACCGACTTCAGCCAACGGATCACCGACGGCCCCAGCACGAAACTGACCACCAGCGCCGTCAGGCACGCCGCCCCCGCCCGGAATGTAATATACCGAAATAAATTGAACAGGATGAACTGGTCCGCGAACGGCCGGAATAGAACGGTGAGCATCAGCCGGCTCCGGCAATCGTATGGGTTGAATTGTCCGCCGCCCGAATGGCGTCGATCACGCGCTTCATGCCGCTGCCCAGGCTGCCCTTGACCAGCACCGCGTCGCCACCACGCAAGGCCTTGGCAACAATCGGGGCCAGGGCGGCGGCGTTGGCGGCATGAAACCCCCGTATGGCCTCCGGCACCGCATCGAACAGGTTGCGCATCAGCGGTCCGCAGGTGAACAGGCAATCCACCGAGGCCGCCACCGCGTCGGCGAGGCCGGCATGTTCGGCCACGCCCGCCTCGCCAAGTTCCAGCATGTCGCCCAGCACCGCGATCCGCCGCTTCACCGGCTGCAGCCGCAGCACCTCCAGCGCGGCGCGCATCGATGCGCCGTTGCCGTTGTAGCTTTCATCCAGCAGCAGCACCGACCCCGATCCGACCCCAATCTGCCGCCGCGACCCGCGTCCCGCCAACGGCACAAAATCCTCCAGCGCGGCGACGGCCCGCGACGGATCGAGCCCGAGTGCCGCGACCCCGGCCAGCGCGGCAAGCACGTTCATCACCATATGGCGGCCCGGGGCGTTCAGCCGCAACGACGCGGTATGGCCGAAGATATCGACATGGATCAGCGACCCGTCCGCATCCTGCTCATCGTGAACCAGCCGGACATCGGCCGAGGCATCGGCGCCGAACGTCATCACGATGGCGCCCGAAGCGGCGGCACGCAGCCGCGGCAACTGCGGCGAGTCAGCCGGCAGGATGGCAATGCCGTTCGGCTCAAGCCCCTGCACGATGCTGGCTTTCTCGTCGGCAATCGCCTCGATGCTGCCAAGGTAGCCGATATGGGCGGCGGCGACGGCGGTGACGATGGCCACATGCGGACGCGCCAGCCGGGACAGCGGGGCGATTTCGCCAGCGTGGTTCATGCCGATCTCGGCGACGCAGAATTCCGCATCGCGCGGCGTACGGGCCAGCGTCAGCGGCACACCCCAGTGATTGTTGTAAGATGCGACCGCGGCATGGGTGCGGCCGAAGGCGGACAAGGCTGTACGCAGCATCTCCTTGGTGGTGGTCTTGCCGACGCTGCCGGTGACAGCGGCCAGCTTGCCGCCGAACCGATAGCGGGCGTAACCGCCAAGCCGGGTCAGGCCGGCCAGCGTGTCATCCACCCGCAGCAACGGCCCGGATCGGGCGACGTCGTCATGCACCATGGCACCGGCCGCGCCCTGTTTCAGCGCATCGGCGGCGAAGGCGTGGCCGTCGCGGCCCTCGCCAACCAGGGCAATAAACAGGTCCCCGGCCTGCAGGGTGCGGGTGTCGATCGACAGACCGCGAGCCTCGAACGGTTGGGTAACGGCGCCGCCGGTCGCCTCGATCAGTTCATCCGCCGTCCATAATATGTCTTTGTTCATGCGTCCGGCTCCCCGATGCCGGCGAGGCGGCGGATAACCGAGGCATCGTCGAACGGCAGCACGGTCTTACCCACGGTCTGCCCTTGCTCGTGACCCTTGCCGGCGACAACCAGAACGTCGCCCGGTGCCAACCCGTTCAGGGCCGTTTCGATGGCCTTCGCCCGGTCGCCGATATCGCGCGCATGCGGGCAGGCCGCCAGGATCGCCGACCGGATCGAGACGGGGTCTTCGGAGCGGGGATTGTCGTCGGTGACGAACGCCACATCGGCCAGCCGTTCAGCGGCTTCCCCCATCAGCGGGCGCTTGCCGCGATCCCGATCGCCGCCGGCACCGAACACGACATGCAGCCGGCCGGCGGTGTGCGGCCGCAGCGCGGTCAGCAGCCGTTCCAGCGCATCGGGCGTGTGGGCGTAATCGACATAGGCCGCCGAACCGTTCGGCAGCGCCGCCGCCAGCTCCATCCGGCCCCGCACGCCGGACAGTCGCGGCAGCCGATCGAGCGCACCGGTCAGGCCAAGGGCCTCGGTCAGCGCCGCGGCAACCAGCGCATTGTCCGCCTGGAAGCGGCCCGGCAGGTTCAGGCGGACATGATGCCGCTGGCCGTCGGCCTCGACGATCAGGTCCTGGCCATTTGGACGCGGCAGCGCCTGGATCAGATGGAAATGGGTCCCCTGTTCGCCAACCAGCCGCAGATCCAGCTTTCGGCGCGACGCGATATCGCGCAGCGCGTCCAGCGTTTCGGGGTCCATGCCGGCATGGGCGATGGCGGGCGCGCCCGCCGGCAGCAGCTCGTCGAACAGGCGCAGCTTGGCTAGCCGGTAGGCCGCGATCGTGCCGTGATAGTCCAGGTGATCGCGGGTCAGATTGGTGAACGCGGCGGCGGCCAGACGCACGCCATCCAGACGGAACTGATCCAGGCCATGCGACGACGCCTCGATCGCCACATGGTCGATGCCGTGGCGCGCCAGACCCGCCAGGATTTCCGCCAGGCTGACCGGATCGGGCGTGGTCAGTCCGGGTCCGGGATCGAAGCCCGGCGCGATCAACCCCAGCGTGCCCAGACTGGCGGCCGGGGTGCCGGCAGACGCCCAAAGCTGGCGGGCGAACTCCGCGGTGCTGGTCTTGCCGTTGGTGCCGGTGATCGCGGCCACTGTCCGCGGCTGCGGGCCGGCCAGAACCGCGGCGATCCGCGCGAGGCACTGGCGAGGCTCCGGATCGGTAATCACCGGACGCGGCGGCACACCGGGCGGCCAGGGCGTGCCCGGCGGCGCCAGGATCGCGACCGCGCCGCGCTCCACCGCCTGACCGATGAAATCGCGGCCGTCGATCCTGCTGCCGGGCAGCGCGGCGAACAGATCGCCCGGCGCGACCTGACGGCTGTCGGCGGTGACGCCGGCAATGTCGAGATGGGCCACGGATTCCCATCCGCGCGGGCTGCCCCCGAAGGCCGAGACCTGGCGCACGATGTCAGCGAGCCGCAACACGGGCGACCGACAGAACAGGCTCCACCGGGGCTGGCCGCTCCGCCTTGGTCTGGCGGCGGATATCCCGCGCGGGGCTGGTCATGGCGGGCGGCAGCATTTTCGCCGGGACCGTCAGGTTGGGCCGGTTCAGCGTGCCGGCGATGGTCCGCGCGGTCACCTCGCTGGCCGAGGGGCTGCCGGGCCCACGCACCAGCGCACCGGGCGGGTGGCCCGGCTGCAGCGGAATTGCCAGCGCCTGATTGATTTGCTGCATGTCCTTGAGATCCGGCAGCATCCCCAGCATCGGGGCGATGCGGGCGATCACTTTACCGGCGGCGGGCGCGACCACCCAGCCGGCCGTGGCATAACCGTACGTAGCCTTGGTGCCATGCGGTTCGTCCAGCATCATGTAAACCGCATAACGCGGGGCGTTCATCGGAAACACGCTCATGAATGCCGCCACGTTGGCGTGCTTGCGATAACCGCCATGCGCGGCAACCTTTTCCGCCGTGCCGGTCTTGCCGCCAGGGTAGTAACCGGGCACCTCGGCCGCTTTGCCGAACCCGTCGGTCACCACCAGCCGCATCAGCCTGCGCATGATATCGGACGTGGAGGTCTGCATCACCCGCACGCCTTCCACCGGATCGGCTGGATCGCGCGCCAGGATCGTGGGTTGCACCAGCATACCGCCATTGGCTACCGCCGCGGTGCCGCGCACCACATGCAGAGGCGTGACGGAAATGCCGTGGCCGAAGCCCACCGTCATCGTCACCAGTTCTTTCCAGTTGGCCGCCGGCTGCACGATGGGACGGGCGGATTCCGGCAGTTCGATCCCGGTGCGGCCGAACATGCCCATGCTTTTAAGCCACGCGCGCTGACGTTCGCCGCCGACGGTCAGTGCGATATGCGCCGCACCAAGGTTGGACGAATAGGCCAGCACCTCCGGCAGATACAGCCAGCGGTGCTTGCCCTGGAAATCGGTAATGGTGAACCGGCCGACGGAAATATTGCGCGAGGCATCGAACTGGTCCCAGATGTGAACCAGCCCGCTGTCCAGCGCCATCGACGCGGTTTGCAGTTTGAACGTGCTGCCCGGTTCGTACGTGCCTTCGACCGCGCGATTGAAACGGTCCTCGGCCGGAGAGGTTCGGACGAAATTGGCGTCGTAGTCGGGCAGGCTGACCATCGCCAGCACCTCGCCGGTATGGACATCCATCACGATGCCGCAGCCGCCGATGGCTTCGAACGTGTCCATCGCGGTGACCAGTTCCTCGCGCACCGCCGCCTGCACCTGCAGGTCGATCGACAGGCGCAACGGGTCGGTGTTGGTGCGCAGGCGTTCGTCGAAATACTTCTCGACGCCAGCAAAGCCGCGTTCGTCCACATCGACGCCGCCCAGCACTTGAGCGGCGGTGCGGCCCAGCGGGTACTGCCGGTGCTGCGTGGGCTGAAAGTCGATCCCCGGGATGCCCAGATCGTTGATCGCCAGTTCCTCACGCGGGGTGATTTCGCGGGCGATATAGATGAATTTCTTGTCGCGCTTCAGCCGGTCAACTGTTTCCGCCAGGTCCAGGCGCGGCAGCACCTGCTTCAGCTTGCGCGCGGTATCGTCGGCATCGCCGATCTGACGCGGGTCGGCGAACAGCGACACGGTGTTCAACGAAATCGCCATCGGCTGGCCGTTGCGATCGGTGATCATCGCGCGCTGGCCGGGCAGCGTGGCATCGACGGACCGGTGCGGCGCGTTGTCAACGATTGTCTGGATTTGCCGCTCCACCCGTTCCGGCGGGGCCATTGGTGAGACGATCGTGGCCAAGGTCAGCTTTCCCAGCACCGCCATGAACAGAACCAGGAAACCGCCGGCCGTGATCACCAGCCGGGACCGCGTCTTTTCCAGCGCCGCTCGGCGCAGCAGGTCAGGTTCGGTGACGCGGATGTTCTCCATCCGCACAACCGCATCGGAACGGGACGCACCCCGGCGCGGCGCGGGGCGTCCATACCGCCCGCTGTTCAGCGGCGGGGAATCAGGCGGCGGAACGGGGTCGTTCGGATCGCTCATGATGCCAGCTCAGTTAGTATTGTATGTCGCGTTCACCGGGGTCGGACGCGGCGCCGGCGGCATCGATCCGCGCGCCATACCCAGCAACGAGCCGCCATACGGCTGCGGCGCCTCCACCGGCTGCGGGGCCTCCGGCCTGCGGTAAGCGATCTCTGGCCGGCTGCCGCCAGTCTGGTTCCTGGCCATTTGACTGGCGGTTGCGCGGTTGGCCGGCGGCAGGCGCGGAGCAGCCAGAACGATCGGACGCGGTGCCCCGGACTGTGCCGGCGCCTCTGCCTGTGCCGCCGCCCTGACCGGGGTCTGCGCGAACGTCCGAACCGGCGTGAAGGTCTGGTGCTGCACCGCGGCAGCGCGCGGCTCCGCCGGATGGGATTCGGCCGCCGAACGCGGCTGAACCTCGGCCGCCGCCGGACGGACAGCCGCGAGCCGGAGGTCCTGCTGATGCGGCACAACGGCAGCCACGGGCACCCTGACCGCCTGCGGCTGCAACACCGGAACAGGCGGCACCGGCAACGCATCCGCCATCGCAGGGGCCGCTTCGGCGTCCGCCGGCTCCGCCTGCCGGGGTTCGGCAGCAGCCACCGGCACGGATCCAGAGCCATCCGCCACCGGACCGGCCGGTTCCGGAGCCGCCGGTTCCGGGGCCGCCGGTTCCGGGGCGGCGATCTGGATCTGCGGCAGCCTGCTGTTCAGATCGGCCAGACTGGTGAACTGGGCCGGATTGATCGACTTCAGGTTCAGATAGGTATCGCTGAACTGCCGCAGCCGCTCCGGATCGTTCAGCATCGTCCATTCCGCCGACAGCAGCCGGCTTTGTTCGCGCAGGGCGGTGGTTTCCCGGACGGTCTTCTCAATCGTCCGGTCCAGCACCTGAACCTCGTGCTTGGACTGATACAGGTACAGGCCAGACCCGCATGCCAGCAGACATGTAAGGATAGTGAGCGGTCGGATCATGTCTCGCGGCCCCTGCCGATACGTTCCAATGCGCGCAACCGAGCGCTGCGGGAACGTGGATTCCGATTGGTCTCATCGTCACCCGGACGCAGCGCCCTGGAGGCGATCATGCTGAAACCGGGCGTCTCGCGCGTCATCAGTCCGGCAGGATTGTGACGGGACGGAGACCCCGCCCGGCCCGCGGCCCGGGTCATGAAGCGCTTGACGATGCGGTCTTCCAGACTGTGGAAGGAAACCACCACCAGCCGGCCCCCGGGCGCCAACAGGCGGGCCGCCTGGTCCAGCGCATCTTCGATCTGCCGCAGTTCGTCGTTGACCTTGATCCGCAGCGCCTGAAAGCTGCGCGTGGCCGGATGGTTGCCGGATTTGTCGGGCGGCAGAACAGACCGGACGATCTCCGCCAGACGGCCCGTGGTTTCGATCGGGGCTTCCGCCCGGGCAGTGACGATGGCCCGGGCGACCCGGCGGGAAGCGCGCTCCTCGCCCAGTTCGTACAGCACGTCGGCAAGATCGCGTTCCGGCAGGCCGTTCACCAGATCGGCGGCGCTGACACCCTGCCTGCCCATCCGCATGTCCAGTGGGCCGTCGTGACGGAACGAAAATCCGCGTTCGGCGTCGTCGATCTGGAATGACGACACACCCAGATCGAGCACCACGCCGTTCAACTCGGTGACGCCAGCCCCGGCCAGCAGCGCGGCCATATCGCCGAACGTACCATGCAGCAGATGCAACCGGCCAGGGAAACGGGCAGCCAAAGCCGCGCCACGCTGAATCGCATCCGGATCGCGATCGATCGCATACAGCGTGCAACGGGCCTGTTCCAGAATCGCCGCCGCATAGCCGCCGCCGCCAAACGTGCCATCCAGATAGACGCCGCCATCGGACGGGGCCAACGCCTCCAGCACCTCGTCCAGCATCACGGGAATGTGACCGGTCATGCCGGCACCGCGGTACGCAGGGTGAAGCCGGCGGCTTTGGCACGCTCCCGGGCCTCCGCCAGACGGCGGGCACCGGCCGAGGGTTCCCAAATCTGAAACGTATTGCGCGTGCCGATGAACATCAGTTCCTGCGCGACGCCGGCATGGGCCAGCAACGGGGCG
>JAKBCJ010000242.1 GCA_021807975.1 Pseudomonadota bacterium
CGCCGCATGTTTTGCGGGCGACGCCCGGGCTCAGCACGGCGGCGGCGGCCATGGGGGCGGCGGAGGTGGTCACGGCGGAGGAGGCGGCTGGCACGGTGGCGGTGGAGGCTGGCGCGGCGGCGGTGGCGGCTGGCGTGGCGGTGGCTGGCGCGGCGGCGGTTGGGGCGGCGGCTGGCGCGGCGGCGGTTGGGGCGGTGGCTGGCGCGGCGATGGCGGGCGTGGCGATGGCTGGCGTGGCGGCTGGGGCTGGGGTGGCGGCTGGGGCGGCTGGGGCTGGGGCGGCGGCTGGGGCGGCTGGGGCTGGGGTGGCCCGGCATTCGGCCTTGCTGTTCAACCGTACTACTATGCGCCGCAGCCCTACTACTACCCACCCCCGGTATATTACACACCGCAACCGTATTATCCTTATGCGCAACCGGGGTATAATGCTCAGTCCAGCTATAACGGTTCGGTAGTGCCGAATTCGAACAACTGCGGCACACCGGACGCGCCGAAGCCATGCGGCCGGTAATTGGGCACCGCCACAGGGGGAACCATCGAACGGTGGCCGCCAGACGTCGGCCAAACGGCGCAACCCCGGGGTTCGTGGCGAAATAACCGCTTCGGTGGACCGGTGGCCGATGGAGACCATAGCGCCCGGCGAAGGCACCATTGGCGCTAATACAGGACGGCGAATCTTCGGCTTTCGATCGGTGGCATCGCCGCACCAAACGTCTGTGATATAATCGGCTTACGTCATCACGGTCTCATCGCGGCGCCATTCCACGCGGATGACGCCAACCCGGGACGCCGCTGCAACCGCCCGCTGCTACCGCCCCGGGATCGCCTCCGTGTTCAACTTCGGTCCGGTGTCCAGTTCCGACCCGTCCAGATTGAACCGGTGAATCGCCAGTTGCGCCCGGGCTTTTTGGATCGTCTGCTGCACCGCGGCGGCCAGAAGCTCCTGCTTCAACTGGTCGTGGATGTCGGAATAGCTGGGCGGTGCCACCAGACGGCGCTCCTCCACCTTGATGACATGCCAGCCGAATTCATTCTTCACCGGGTTTGGCGCCACCTGACCGGGCTGCAGAGAAAACGCGACATCGGCGAAGCCCGGCCAGACCTGTTCGCGCCGGAAAAATCCCAGATCGCCGCCTTTCGACGCATCGGGGTCCTTGCTCAGCACCCGGGCGATGGTGGCGAAGTCCGCGCCCTTCTTCAGGTCTTCCAGAACCTTGCGCGCTTCAGCTTCGGTGGTGACCAGGATGTGGCGGGCGCGCACTTCCTCGGTCGCCGGGCGGTTGGCATATTGGCGGTTATAACGGGCCTGAATGGCCTGTTCGGTGACCAGCGGCGCGGCGACCTCGCCCAGATAGGCGCCTTCCAGTATCCGTTCGGTAGCGACCTGGATATCGTGCTGAACCTGCTTCTTCTGTTCCAGGCCCGCGCGTCTGGCCATGATCACCAGTGCTTCGTGGTCAATCATGCGATCCAGCAGAACCGGATACAGCGTGTCGAACGGCATGCCGCGCAGGTTCTCCGGCAGGGTCTTGGATGCGTCGCCCAACTCACTCAGGTAGATCAGATGCCCTTCGACACTGCCGACCACCGGATCGGCGTTTGCCGGGGCCGGGGTTGCCGCCGGCGGCCGGGCGGCTGCGCCGGTCGGCGCGATTCCAAGTCCGCCACCCGGCTGCCCGGAGGGCGGCGTCTGCGCGCGCGCTGCCATTGGCATGGCAGCCGCGACCGCAAGACCCAAACGAAGCCATGAGATGGAAAACCGCATCGAAACTCCCGCGACGCATCCTGGCCGAACGGTCGGCATGCACGAAACGAAGCTATGCCCGGCCGGGCCTTGCAAGGCCAGAAAAAGCTATGCGATCGTGCAACTGGTTCGCCGCCGAACAGGTTTCAAGGCGTGGACATTCACACCGCCGAGCCTCCGGATGCGGCCGGTTCACCCCAGCAGCGACAGCAGCCCCTGCAACAACTGTTTTGGCGTCGGCGGGCAGCCGCGAATCACCAGATCGACCGGCACCACGGCCGAAACCCCGCCGGCAACGGCATAGCTTCCGGCGAACATGCCGCCGTCGGCACCGCAATCGCCAACCGCCACCACCCATTTGGGATTCGGCGTGGCACGCCATGTCCGCTCCAGCGCCTCCCGCATGTTCCTGGTCACCGGCCCCGTGACCAACAACACATCGGCATGGCGCGGGGAGGCGACAAAACGCAGCCCATAGCGTTCCAGATCGTTGAAGGCGTTGTTCAGCGCATGGATTTCAAGTTCGCAGCCGTTGCAGGACCCGGCATCCACCTCGCGGATCGACAGGCTGCGGCCAAGCCGTTTGCGGGCGGTCTGGTCCAGGGTCGAAGCCAGAGCCTCCAGCTCCGGATCGACCGGGGGCGGCGCTTCCGTAAGCGGTTTGCGCAGCCCTTGCAACAGATGATGCAGCATCGGCCGAACCTACAGCATCCGCTGCAGGATCAGCTTTTGCACGTCCGATGTGCCTTCGTAGATCTGACAGACGCGGACATCGCGGTAGATCCGCTCCACCGGATAGTCGGACAGGAACCCGTAGCCGCCCAGGGTCTGGATCGAGGCAGTGCAGATCGCCTCGGCGGCTTCGGACGCGAACAGCTTCGCCATGCAGGCGGCTTCCAGGGCGGGCTTGCCCTCGGCCTTCAACCGGGCAGCGTACACCGTCAACTGGCGGGCGGCTTCCAGCCGGGTCTTGGCTTCGGCCAGGCGGAACCCGACGGCCTGCATGTCGATGATTGCACCGCCGAACGCCTTGCGGTCGCGGGCATAGCCGATGGCGTAGTCCAACGCGGCCCGGGCCATACCGACGCTTTGGGCGGCGATGCCGATGCGGCCGGATTCCAGCGTGGACAGAGCGATCTTGTAGCCCTCGCCTTCGGCGCCGATACGCTGGTCCTCGGGGACTTCCATATCCTCGAACGACAGCGCGCAGGTGTCGGAGGCTTTCTGCCCCAGCTTCTCCTCGACCCGGGCGATGGAGAAGCCGGGGTGGGTCTTGTCGATGACGAAGGCGGACAGCCCCTTCTTGCCGGCGGCGGGGTCGGTGACGGCAAAGAACACCAGGCTGCCGGGATGGGTGGCATTGCTGATGAACTGCTTCGCCCCGTTCACGATATACCGGTCGCCCTGCTTCACCGCCCGGGTTTTCAGGTTGGACGCGTCCGACCCGGCCTGCGGTTCGGTCAGGCCGAACGAACCGACATGCTCCCCGGTTGCCAGCTTGCGCAGCCAGCGGTC
This sequence comes from Pseudomonadota bacterium, assembly GCA_021807975.1. Taxonomy (GTDB): domain Bacteria; phylum Pseudomonadota; class Alphaproteobacteria; order Acetobacterales; family Acetobacteraceae; genus Rhodopila. The sequence continues at coordinate 3,260 of JAKBCJ010000242.1, forward strand.
TTTCTGGGCGTTGGTGCCGTAGTTGTTGACCACGATGCAGGTCGGCGAGTTGTGCACCGACACCATGGTGGAGACCGATCCATCGCCCGCCGCGATTTCCTCCAGCAGCAGGGCGTAGGTGACGGGGTCGATCTCGCTGCCGTCCCATTCGGCCGGGGTGGTTGCGCCGAACACGCCCAGCTCGCCCAGTTCGGCGATCACCTCCGGTTCGATGCGCTTGTTCTTCTCCCGCTCCGCCGCCAGCGGGGCCAGCCGTTCCCGGGAGAAGCGGCGGATCATGTCGATGATCAGGGTATCGCCATAGGGCGAAACGGCGGTGGGGGCGATGCTGTCGGGCATGATTGGCGCCTTCGGTTACGGACGGTTCGCAGCCCTCTACACCCGGCGCGCCGTTTTGTCAGCTAACCCGGAATCACCGTTTCCGTCGCCACTGCTCGGCAGTCCATCTCATATTCCAGGCCAATCACCGGCGGGCGGCAGAAGTGCCATGTCAGCCCATGCCTGGCCGCACCGCGCGCGACGATCTCCGACGCCAGAAACGGGTATAAATCATGGACGGTATAGACCTGAGTCCCGGAGACGCTGGCCCAGGACCCGCCCAGCGCCGCCATCCGCTGTTCCATCACGCCCAGCACATAGCGCGCCTTCTCGGTGATCGCGTCGGGGCTGGTCTCGCCATAGCGCACGGTTTTGTCCTGGTACGGTCCGGCGCCCTCCAGCGACTCCCCGCTGCCGGCGCAGACGAACGAGGGTTCGGCATTCACCGCCGGCACCACGTAGCAGAAGGCATGGAAACCGGGTTCCGCGGGCGGGTCGATCTCCGGGCAGACGTTACTGCGCGCCACCGGGTTCCGATCATTGGCAAAAATCCCCCAGCGTTCCAGCGTGCCGACATAATCCCGGTTGAACGCGGTAAACCCCGCGTCGGTGAATGGCGCCGGGGAACGCAGTTCGCAGGCACAGAACGCGGTCAGATTCACCCCGCGCTGGCCAAGCCAGGCTTCGATCCGTTGAAAGCCTTCCATCAACGGCACCGGATTGGCGAAACGCACCCGCTCGATCGCATAACCCGGCAGGGCGGCGACCCCGGCGGAGTATTGAAACGGTCCGGGGATGTAGCGGTATCCCTCGCGATCGATGGTTCCGCTCATGCCGCGCTCCCGCGAAAGGGCTGTTACTCTGGATAGATCATCTTCCGGGTCACGCCGCCATCGACGACGAACTCCGCCCCGGTGATGAAGCCACTGTCGGGCCCGAGCAGGAAGGCGGTCAAGCCGGCGGTGTCGTCGGGGCGTCCGACGCGGCCGGCGGGATGGAAGGCGTGCTCCTCGGCGGTCGGTTCCGGCCCTTTGGTCAAAATCCAGCCGGGGCTGATGCAGTTGACGCGAATATCCGGCCCGAGGCTGATCGCCAGGGCATGAGTCAGCGCGACCAAACCGCCCTTGGACGCCGAATAAGACTCGGTATTCGGTTCCGACATTCGCGCCCGGGAGGACGCAATTGTCACCACCGACCCTTTGGCGGCGCGCAGCAACGCCTCGGCCGCGCGGACCAGCAGGAAGGTGCTGGTCAGGTTGGTGGTCAGCACGGACGACCATTCCGCCAGGGACAGATCGGCGATCGGCTTGCGGATCATGAAGCCGGCGTTGCAGACCAGCGCATCCAGCCGCTGTTCGGTGGCGGCGACCGACGCCACCAGCTTGGTCACCGCCGCCTCATCGCCCACGTCGCAGACCACGAAGCGGACGCCGGGCGGGGCAGCCCCGCCCGGTTCCCGATCCGCGACCACCACATGCCAGCCGTCACCCGCCAACCGCGCCGCGATCCCGGCGCCGATGCCCTTGGCACCGCCGCTGATCAGCGCGACTGGGGCTGGACCTCCGCTCAAACCTTGGCGGCGTCCAGGGCCTGCGACAGGTCGGCCAGGATGTCGTCGATATGCTCGATCCCCACCGAAAGCCGGACGTAACCAGGCGTCACACCCGCCGCCGCCTGCTCCGATTCCGTCAACTGGGAGTGGGTGGTGCTGGCGGGATGGATCGCCAGGCTGCGCGCATCGCCGATATTGGCGACGTGGTAGAACATCTTCAGCGCATCGATGAACTTGCGCCCGGCCTCCGCGCCGCCCACCAGTTCGAAGCCGCACAGTCCGCCCTGCCCGTGCGGCAGGTATTTCGCCGTCCGGTCCGCGCCGATGCCGGTGTGATGCGCCGGGTGGATCACGCGGGCGACGTCCTTGCGGGACGCCAGATAGTTGGCGACCGCCAGCGCGTTACGGCTGTGTTCGCGCATCCGCAACGCCAGCGTCTCGACGCCCTGGATGAACTGGAACGCGTTGAACGGCGCCATCGCGGCGCCCAGGTCGCGCAGCAGGGTAACGCGCATCTTCAGGATATAGGCGATCGGCCCCAGCGGCTTGACCGCCTGCGACCAGACCGCGCCGTGATAGGACGGATCCGGCGTGTTCAGCGCCGGCTGGCGGGCAGGATTGGCTTCCCAGTCGAAGTTGCCGCCGTCGATGACGATGCCGCCGATCGAGGTGCCGTGGCCGCCGATCCACTTGGTGGTGGAATACATCACCACCGCGGCGCCGTGATCGAACGGACGCACCATCAGCGGCGCCGCCGTATTGTCCATGATCAGCGGAATCCCGAAGGATCGGCCGATCGCGGCAACCTCGGCGATCGGGAACGGGATCAGCTTCGGGTTCGGCAGCGTTTCCGCATAATACGCCCGCGTCTTGTCGTCGGTCGCCCGGCGAAACGCCTCGGGGTCGATCGGATCGACGAAGCGGGTTTCGATCCCCTGGTCCCGCAGCGTGTTCGCGAACAGGTTCCAGGTGCCGCCATACAGGTCGGTCGAGGCGACGATGTTGTCGCCGGCCTTGGCCAGGTTCTGCACCGAGAAGGCCGACGCCGCCTGACCGGACCCCACCGCCAGCGCCGCGACGCCGCCTTCCAACGCCGCGAGGCGCTGTTCCAGCGCGTCGCAGGTCGGGTTCATGATGCGGGTGTAGATGTTGCCCAGTTCCTTCAAGCCAAACAGGTTGGCGGCATGTTCGGCACTGTCGAACTGGAACGACGTGGTCTGGTATATCGGCACCGCGACGGAATGGGTGGCGCTGTCGCGGCGCCATCCAGCGTGCAGGGCGAGGGTTTCGGGGTGCTTGCTGGTCATCGGCGTGGGCCTTCCTGGTTCCGGTCGGCGCGCACTATAGTCAAAGGCCCGGGGCGGTAAATATCTGAGCCGAAAACAGAATTACTTGCTCCACCCAGACCGGCGCGGAGCTAGAAATCCCACCGGAGGCGGAACACAGCAAAGCTTTCCCCGGGGCGATTGGCAATGGACCGCTCCGACCCAGCATGGCATTGCATACGGAATGACTCGCGCCGCCCCGCAATCCCGAATCGCACAACTGCCGGCCTTGACCGGCCTGCGTGGCATCGGCGCCCTTTGGGTCTTCGTTCATCATTGGAACATCTTCCAATATCGCACCGGTGAAGGACCGCATTCCCTCGCGATCGGCTATCTCGGGGTTGACATGTTTTTCATGTTGAGCGGCTTTATCATGGCGAACTCCCGCTACGACTACTTTGCCCGCGTCAGCCCCCGCAGCTACCGCAATTTCATGGTGGAGCGAATTCTGCGGCTCTACCCAACCAACGCTGCGGCTATGGTGCTTTATGTCCTGGCCTTGTGGGCTGTCCCCTCGGTCATCGCCGCCGCCCCGACACAAGAATACGCAGCAGGAAATTTCTTTGCGTCACTGCTGTTTCTGGAATCCTGGCTGCTTTACCCAATCGGCACTTGGATTGCGCCCGGGTGGTCGGTCAGCGTGGAAATGGCAGCCTATCTGGCACTGCCTGCCGTCATCTGGATTATCCGGCAACTCCCAGGCCCTCGCACGGCATTGGCCCTGTCTGCCGTCAGCCTTGCGGCATTTGTGGGGATTCTGATCGCCCATGGCGAGCACGACCCCAACGTCACAGTCCATGGGGGATTCCTGCGCGTCGGCTGCGAATTCACCGCTGGAGCCGCCATGTTTGCAGCCTGGAGATCTGGCG
>JAKBCJ010000243.1 GCA_021807975.1 Pseudomonadota bacterium
ATCCAGCACCCATTGCAGCCGGGCGGCGAATTCGGGGCATCGCGCGACCATGTCCGGTTCCAGGACTTCGACGGCGAGCAGCGGGATCAGCCCGACCAGGGAGAACAGCCGCAGCGGGATAGCCACCCCATCCGGCCGTTGCAGGACGTTATGGTAGAACTGATCGTCCTCATCCCACAGACCCTTGCGGCCATTTTGCTGGGTCATTGCTTCGGCGATCGCCAGGAAATGCTCGAAAAATTTGGTTGCCGTGGCTTCATACACAATATTACGGGTAGCGAGTTCCATGGAAATACGCAGCATATTCAGTGCGTACATCGCCATCCACGAGGTTCCGTCCGACTGGTCGATCCGTCCCGCAACCGGCAGTTTTTGCCCGCGGTCGAAAACGCCGATGTTGTCCAGGCCCAGGAACCCGCCCTGAAACACGTTATGGCCCTCGGCATCCTGGCGGTTCACCCAGCCGGTGAAGTTTATCAGCAGTTTATGGAAAATACGCTCCAGGAACGAAAAGTCGGGCCTGCCGCGCAGGCTGGCATCCATTCGGAACACACGCCAGGCCGCCCAGGCATGCACGGGCGGATTGACATCACCGAAATCCCATTCGAACGCCGGCAGGGATCCGTTGGGGTGCATGAACCATTCATGCGTCAGCAGAAGCAGTTGCTGCTTGGCGAATTCCGGGTCGATCAAGGCGATCGTGACCGCCTGAAACGCCAGATCCCACGACGCGTACCATGGATATTCCCAGGTGTCGGGCATGGAGATGATGTCGCGGTTGTTCAGGTGCTGCCAGTCGTTGTTACGAATAGCGCGCCGTTCCGAAGGTGGTTTCGGTTGCAACGGGTCCCCGAGCAGCCAGCGGCGGACGTCGTAGCGGTAAAATTGTTTCGACCAAAGCATACCGGCCAGCGCCTGGCGCTGTACCAGGCGGGCGTCGGCGTCGGCGATGCCGGTTTGCAGGGCTGCGTAGAATTCATCCGCCTCGGCCATACGCCGGTCGAAGACGGCGTCATGATCGGCGAACGGCAGACCCGACGCATCGGACGGACGCCAGCGCAGGCGGATGACGTGGCGCCCGTTCGGCGGAATTGTCAGTTTGACCCATGCTGCGCATTTGGTGCCGGTTCGGCGATCGATCGCGCCGGCCGCGCCGTCCACCACATAGTCGTTGATGCCGTCCTTGAACGGGCCGGCGTCGCCGGTCCCGTACAACCTGCGCGTGTTCGTTTCGTTATCGCAAAACAGCCAGTCCGCCTGCGTGTCGATATCCAGGCGCCGCTGGCTCATCCGGTTGTGCGTGGCCCTGACGCCGTCGTCGTCCAGGTCCAGCACCGGCTTGGGGATACCCGGCCGCCAGTCCCACGTATTGCGCGCCCATAGATGCGGCAGGACGTGCAGTTCGGCGGCCTCCGGGCCGCGGTTATCGAGAGTGATACGAAGCAGGATGTCTTCCGGCGAGGCTTTCGCGTATTCGACCGACACGTCGAAATACCGGTTTTCCGCGAAGACCCCGGTATCGAGCAGTTCGTATTCCCGGTCCTTCAGCCCGCGCCGGGCATTTTCCGCGATCAGGGCGGCATAGGGGAACGCCGCATGCGGATACTTGTACAGCATCCGCATGTACGAATGGGTCGGCGTGCCATCCAGAAAGTAATAGAGTTCCTTGACGTCCTCGCCGTGGTTTCCCTGCGCGTTGGTCAGGCCGAACATCCGTTCCTTCAGGATCGGATCCTTGCCATTCCACAGCGCCACAGACAGGCACCAGCGCAGCCGGTCGTCGGTAAACCCGCCGATCCCATCCTCACCCCACCGATAGGTCCGGCTGCGCGCGTGGTCGTGCGGGAAGTAGTTCCAGGCATCGCCGCCGGCGGAATAATCCTCGCGCACCGTCCCCCATTGGCGTTCGGCCAGATACGGGCCCCAGTGCAGCCAGGTGTCCCGGTCAGACAGGCGAAGGCCTTCGGCGGTGCGCAGCAGATGGTCCGGCATGGGCGTATCCTACTGTCTGTTAGACTGGTCCGGTCGGCAGGCAGGATGCGCCCGTTGCCCCCGGTGTCCAGGCCGCGAGCGCGTGCGGTTCGTTGCGTTTGGTTCGCCCTCGATCTTCCGGTGCCGGCTTAACACATCGCGGCTGGATCGGAACCCGGGTGAAAGCCGTCCGGCCCTGCCGGCCGGAAGACCGCAGCCCCGGACCCGGACACGCATGCATGGCGCGGGCAGCACGTGACAGCGGGCGGAACCGAAGGCCGTATTGTTTCTACCCTCCTGCCCCCTACATTTCGTGTAACACATCGGAACGGTCGGCGGGACCGGGGATAAAGCAGGCGAAATGCCGTAAATTCGCCGTTGTGCTTGGACAAGGTCGGTTCGAATCGGGCATGTGACCGGGATAATGTGTATGCAGGATGCAGGGAGAAATACCGACATGAAGCGCTTTCCGGGATTGACCGCACGATGGGCCGCACCATTGGCCGCGCTGGCCGCAACCGCACTGCTTCAGGCGGCGTGCGCGACCGGCGGCGCCCCCGGCGCCCAGCAAAGCGTGGTGGATCGGGCCGCGCTGACCGTCCAGGACATGATGACACAGACCGTGTCGCAGGACCCCAAGACCATGCTGCGCAACGCCAAAGGCGCGATGATCTGCCCCCGCATTTTCAAGGCCGGCTTCTTCTTCGGCGGCGAGGGCGGCAACTGCGTGTTGCTGGCCCGCGCGGGCAACGGCACATGGTCGTATCCGGCTTTCTACACCATCGGCAGCGGCAGTTTCGGCTTCCAGTTCGGGGTCGAGGACAATCAACTGATGATGCTGATCATGACCACCAAGGGCCTCAACGCCGTCCTCGACAGTCAAATCAAGCTCGGTGCCAACGCCGGAGTCGCGGTGGCGACATACGGCGCCGGTATTCAAGGCTCAACGACCGCGGCGGTGGGCGCCGATATCGTTGCGTTCTCCGCATCGCGCGGCCTGTTCGGCGGTGTCGCGCTGGAAGGCAGCGTGATGTCCACCGACTCCGAAGCCGATCAGGCCTATTACGGGCAGCCCTACGGCGCGCGCCAGTTGGTGATGCAAATGCAGGGATCGAATCCGGGCGCCGATCCGTTGCGCGATATCATGACCCGGTACGGGTCGTCCGGGGCAACCACTCCGGCCGCTCCGCGGCAGGGTCAGGGCTACGCGCCGGCCTATCCGCCATACCAGGCACCGCCGATGCAGACGAACACGCAGACACCGCAAGCCGGATACCTCGCGCCGCCCCCGCCTGCCGGAAACGGACCCGTGCAGGAGCAAAACCTGGCGCCGCTTCGTCAATAACGGCGTTTGCGCCTGCCGGGGTAGCCGATATGCCCCGGCAGGTAGCTAAACCATGGCCACCGCTGTAGGCTGCCGCGGCATGGAACCTTTCTGGAAAACCAAATCCCTGGAGGCGATGACCCGCGAGGAGTGGGAATCGCTCTGCGACGGATGCGGCCGCTGCTGCCTGCACAAGCTGCGGCATGAGGATACCGGCGAACTGTCGTTTACCAACGTCGCGTGCCGGTTGCTGGACCTCGATTCCTGCCAATGCGGCGATTACCCACGCAGGCAGCGCCGCGTGCCGGATTGCGTCAGTCTGACACCCGCCGCCCTGGCGGACATAGATTGGCTGCCGCCATCCTGTGCATACCGCCGTGTCCGTGATCGCAAGGACCTGGCCTGGTGGCATCCCTTGGTGTCCGGCGACCCGAACACAGTCCATCAGGCTGGCGTCTCGGTGCGCGGCCGGGCAATCAGCGAGCGGCGGGCCGGCGCGCTGGAGGACCATATCGTCGAATGGCCGGGAAAAGCGCCACGGCCCAAACGGCCCCCGGCCAAAGACGAAACATCCTGATGCTGAAGGACGCGCGGCCTGGCGGACTCAATGCAGCCGGCCCGACGCCGTTGAACGCCGATTGACCTCTGCCAGGTTGCGTCACCCTTTGTTCAGGCCGCCGAAGAACGCCGACCGCTGGTTCGCACCGGCCAGCAGGTAACTGTGATCGGAACCGCTGAGGATGAACCGGGCGCCCATGCCGACATAGCGGGCGGCATTTTCCTCATCGTAAACCCCGCCCATGCCCAGCGTTTTGCCGTGCTTGCGGCAGGCATCGCCGACCCTGCGATAGGCGTCGATCACTTGTTCATGACCGGTTTGGCCCGAAATGCCCATCTCGGCGGTCAGGTCGGAGGTACCGATGAACAGCACGTCGATACCTTCGACCGCGGCGATGGAATCAGCGTTGGCCACCGCCTCGGGACTTTCGATCATGACAATCGTCAGGATTTCGGCATTGATGGCCGCCTGAGCCTCGGCGTTGGCGGGCGGGCGAAAGCCGAACAGCGCGGGCGGCCCGCCCCAGCTTCGGCGCCCCATCGGCGGATAGTGGAACGCGGCGGCGATGCGTTTCGCTTCCGCGGCGGTATCGACATGCGGAACGACGATCCCCAAGGCCCCGTTGTCCAGCGCCCGCGTTGCCTCGTCGATCGCGCCGGTACAGACCCGAACGATCGGGGTGACGCCAGTGGGCAGCGCGGCGAGGCAAAGCTGGGTGGTTTCCTGCACCGTGAAGGCGCCGTGTTCACTGTCGATGAACAGCCAGTCGTGGCCGGCGGCAGCCGCGATGGCCGGGGTGGCGACAGTCCGCAGGTGATGAACGCCGAAACCGAGGGCAATCCGCCCCGCTTTCAGCCGAACCTTCGTGGTGTTCCTGATAATGGCCATGACCGTTTCCGCCCGGGTGTTTCGCCGACGCCAACACACGGAAGACCAGCGGTCAATCGTCGTCGGCCCGCCCCTCGACCAGCGCCATCAGTGTCTCCAGCCGATCCGCTTCCGCCGCCGGCTTGTCCGTGCGTATGCGGGCCAGGCGTGGGAAGCGCATCGCCACGCCGGACTTATGGCGGTTGGACAGTTGCGCCGCGTCGAACGCCACCTCCAGCACCATCGACTTCTCCACCTCCCGAACCGGTCCGAAACGAGCGATGGTATTGTTGCGAATCCATCGGTCCAAAAAGGTGAGTTCCTGGTCGGTGAAGCCGAAATAGGCCTTGCCCACCGGCACCAGCTCGCCGCCGCGCCACAGGCCGAAGGTGTAGTCGGAGTAAAAGCTGCCGCGCTTGCCATGGCCGCGCTGGGCGTACATCAGCACCGCATCGACGGTCAGCGGATCGCGTTTCCACTTCCACCACTGACCCTTCACCCGCCCCGGCAGATAGGCGCTGTCGCCGCGCTTCAGCATCAGCCCCTCGATCGAGGCCGCCCTGGCGCCGTCGCGCAGTGCCATCAGTTCCCGCAGCGAGGTGAACCGGATCAGCGGCGACAGGTCCATCCGCCGCGGGGCGGTTCGGGCAAACCAGGCATCAAGACGCTCCCGCCGCCGATCAAACGGCAAACCGCGCAGGTCTTCGGTGCCATCGAACAGCAGATCGTACAGCCGCACGCAGACGGGGAATGCCGACAGCATCTTCGCACCGACGGTCTTGCGGTTCAGCCGCTGCTGCAGATCGGCGAACGGCGCCACCTGACCATCGCGGATCACCAGCAGTTCGCCGTCAAGCACCGCCTGAAAATCCATGGCGCCGACGATTTCCGGAAAGGCTGCCGAGATGTCGTCGGCGCCGCGCGAATACAGGCGCCTGCCGCTGGCGGTAGCGACCAATTGGACGCGGATTCCATCCCATTTCCACTCGGCCCGCCAGTCCAATGGCTGCAGCGCCGCAAGATCGGCCGGTTCCAGCGGATGCGCCAGCATAGGCGGACGAAACACCGGCGCCCCGGCGGGATCGGGCTTCGGTCCCCTGCCCTCCAGCCACGCGAACAACGGCAGGTACGGCGGTTCAAGCCCGTGCCAGACTTCCTCCACTGCGTCCGCATCGACGCCGCCAAGTTCGGCCAAAGCGATCTTCGCCAGCCGGGTGGAGGCGCCGACCCGCAACCCGCCCGTGATCAGCTTCAACAACGCCAGTCGGGTGGAGGCGTCCGAACAGTCCAGCCACTCCGCCACCAAGCCGGGAAGGGCCGCCTTTGGGGCGCTCTCCAGCGTCTCCACCACCTCGGCCAGCGTCGGCGGCGGCACCGTCGCGGCATGTCCGGGCCAAATCAGGGCGGCCGTTTCGGCCAGGTCGCCGACGTAGTCATAGGACATCGCGAACAGTACCGGATCGGTGCGCGCGGCCACCAGTTCGCGGATCAAACCCGGCTTGGCCGCGCGAAACGACAATTCCCCGGCGATCGCCGCCAACCCGATGCCGCGATCCGGGTCCGGCTGAGTCGCGAAATAGCGGCCCAGCAGCGCGATCTTGGCATTGCGCGACGGGGTGAACACAAGGCGTTCCAGCAGGGCGGCGAAGGCGATCATCCTCAACCATGTGGCTCGATCGCCGCAAAACGCCAGACTCTGCATTGCAGTCGGACGCGGGGGCTGTTAAACGACGCGTCCCCGCGGTCGGAGCGTAGCGCAGCCTGGTAGCGCATCAGTCTGGGGGACTGGGGGTCGTGGGTTCGAATCCCGCCGCTCCGACCAATTATGCGTGTTGCCGGCCCAGGATCGATAATTCGTTTCCCCTGTATCCGTTTTCATCTTTATCGCTGGCTTCGGTCTGCCGGCTGGCATGGGGCGAGTCGTTGGACCAAACCGCTTGAGATACCGCGTGAAGACAACGACGCCAGTCTATCCCCCCACCTGCTTCGGTGCCCCGCTGCTGGCACACCCGGCCGGTACATGGCGCGCGAAGGCCCGCGCCCTGCTGCGCGGCGTCCGCGACCGTCTGGTCATTGTAACCGACTGGCTGGCGACCCGAACCCCGGCGGCGCATCCGCGCCGCGGTATCGCGGTGATCATGCCCCACGGCCTCGGCGATTTGCTGCTGTTAACCCCCGCCCTGACCCATATCCGGACGTGTTCGCCCGGGGAGCCCGTTGTTCTGATTTGTTCGGCCGCTGCCAAGGACTATGCCGAACTCTACGTCAAACCCGATATTCTGATCCTGATCGATCGGGTTCGCCTTCGCCGCGACCTTATCTTTCGTATGCGGACCCTGGCATCGATTGCCCGAACCGGAACCCGCATCGCCCTGCAGCCCAGCTATAACCGGGAACATCTGATCGAGGATGCGCTCGTCCGGGCAACCGGAGCGGACCAGCGGATCGGCGCGGACGGATCGGAGATATTGATTTCCCCGGCGGAGCGGTTCCGCGGCGACCGGTGGTACACCCGTCTGGTCGACTCATCGCCCGAGTCGCGGCACGAATCGG
>JAKBCJ010000244.1 GCA_021807975.1 Pseudomonadota bacterium
GACCTGCTCCATCTTCTGGTAATCGGCGAGCTGAATCAGGGCTTCGGGATCTTCGACCGGCTCGCCTGCCTTGGCCCGTCGGCGCGCGGCCAGAAGGATGTTGCCGATCAGGTCCGTCCAGCCGTCGTTCACCAGATCGACGTCGAATTCGCCGCCGGAAATGACGGCGGTGAAATTATCGATCCGTTCCTTGTGCCAGCCCGGCTTGAGGCTCTTGGCCCAGTCCGGATCGGTCGGGCGGTCCGCGCGGACATCGACCGACGATGGGGTCCGCTGGAAGACGTACAACGCCTGTGCCGAGGCGCCCAGATGGGGGATGCACTGTACCGCCGTCGCACCGGTGCCGATGATGCCGACCCGTTTGTCCTTGAGCCCGGTCAGGCCGCCGCTGGAGTCACCGCCGGTGTATTCGTAGTCCCAGCGGCTGGTGTGGAATGTGTGGCCCTTGAAGTCGTCGATGCCGGGCACGCCCGGCAGCTTTGGCCGACCGAGCGTGGTGCCGCCGGCCAGGATGGCATAGCGGGCGGCGAATGTGTCGCCACGGTTGGTTGTAACGATCCAGCGGCTGGCCGCTTCATTCCACCGCATTTCCGTAACCGCGGTTTGAAAGCAGGTGCGCGGGTACAGGTCGTAATGCCGGCCGATCCGGCGGCAATGCTCATACAGTTCGGGCGCCTTGGCGTACTTGGCTGTCGGGATGTACCCAACTTCCTCAAGCAGAGGCATATAGATATAGCTCTCGGTGTCGCAGGCCGCGCCAGGATAGCGGTTCCAGTACCAGGTGCCGCCGAAATCGCCGGCCTTCTCCACGATGCGGATATCATGGACGCCCGCTTCGGCGAGACGCGCGGCGGAGAGGAGGCCGCCAAAACCGCCGCCCATGATGATAACCTCGACATCTTCGGCAATCGGGTCACGGGTAAAGTTCGGATCGGCATAGGGATCGTCGAGGTAACGCGCGTACTTGCCGGTCGTGCGGACGTACTGCGCGGAGCCGTCCGCTCGCACGCGGCGATCCCGTTCGATGCGGTACTTCTCGCGCAATGCCGCCGGGTCGAAGCCGGCGGCTTCGGGGGAATTTGCTCGCTGAGTCATGGGCCAGTCCTCTATCGGTCGCAATCCGGTTCGGCGGCACGACGCAGCGGCCGCCGGGGTTGAATGGATGCCGGTTCAACGCAGGTTGAACACCTCGATCGCGGTTTTGCCGAGGATCTTCTGGGCGTCCGCGACATTGGTTGCGTCGAATACCGCTTGAATGGCGCTTCGGGAGTAACCGAAGGTCGATTCCTGATGCGGATAATCCGACGACCACATCACGCGATCCGCGCCGATCCGATGCAGCAGTTCCAGCCCGGCCGGATCGGTCATGAAGGTCGCATAGCAATGGTTGAACCAGTACCAGCTAGGCGGATGCGCGAGCTTTGGGTTCATGACGGTCGGGAACGAATTGTAGATCATGTCGGCGTCGTGCAGCATCGATGCCACCCAAGCGAGGCCGCCCTCAACGAAGACCACTTTCAACGCCGGGAAGCGGTCGAATACGCCGGCAAAGGTCAGCGGCCCCCATATCTGGCGGAATCCCTGCATCTGGACCAGCACGGCGGTGCCCGCGGCGCCCGGGGCGCTGGTGGGAACATTCTCGCCGATGTGGAAGCACAACGGTATGCCAGAGTCGGCGATCGCCCCCCACAGCTTGTCCATTTTCGGATCGTTATAGAAGATTGGCGCGCCGTCGATATCGTCGCCCGGCTTGATCGGGATCATCAGCGCATGGGCCCCAAGCTGCTTGCAGCGTTCGACCGATGCCCTGGCCTCCACCGGGTCCCAGTAGTTGGGCACCATCACCGGATAGAGACGGCCCTTTCCCCGCGCGCACATTTCGGCGATGTGCTCGTTATAAGCCGAGAACGTCTCCGCCCGGTCCATCAGCTTGCCGAGGATGAACAGGCTGAAGAGCCGTTGCGGGAAGATCAGCTCTTTCTCGACGCCCTCTATGTCGAGATCGGCGAGGCGGGCGTCGATGCTGGTGAGGCCGGCGTTGCACTCCATGGCTGTGCAGAGGGCGGCGGCATCGAATTCGCGGCCGGGCCGCTTTCCCACTTCCTCCCCGGCGACCGTGAGGTGATAGCCGCCGTCACGGAATTCCATCCGCGGCGCGCGGTGTTTCATGTGTTCGGGGAACCGGTCCACCCAGCAATCCGTCTCCAGCATGTGGCTGTCGGCCGAAACGATGGTGGTGCCTTCCGGCCAGGAATGCGTCGCGGCTTGCGCTGTGCGCGATGGCGACAGCGGTAGTCCAACCATTTCAGGTATCTCGAGCACAAAGCCGTCCATTATCGGTCCTCCCTGCTGATACTTGCCAGTAGCTAAGCATGCTCGGGACGGGATGGCTACTGACGGGTAAGCAGACTCCAGGGCCACCCCGGGCGCCGCGGCGGCGCGGGTTGTTACACCCGGGGCATCCCCAGGCCGCGTTCGGCGACAATATTACGCTGGATCTCATTCGTTCCGCCGGCGATCGTGCCGGAGAACGCACTCAGGAAATCGAACATCGGGCTGCCGAATGGCTCCTCCGACAGCATGGCGAATTCCTGGCCTTCGACGCCCGCGATACGGGTCATGAACGAACAAATCCGCTGCCGCAGCACCGTCGCCGACAGCTTGACGATCGATGGCAGAACACTGGCCGAGGCTTCGGGTGACTCACTCTCCTCCAGCACGCGTCGCAACAGCCGCCGCCCCGCCTGCATCTCCGCGAGGAAACCGACGAATTCGCGGCGGAGCTGATCGTCCCGCAGCCAGGGTGCATCGCTTTCCACCGCCCGGCGATAGAACGCTTCGATTTCGTAACGCTGCCGTTCCGCGCCTTCGAACGCGATCACACCGCGTTCGGAAGCCAGCGTCGCCTGCGCGACGCGCCAGCCGTTGTTCTCTCGCCCGATCATGTTCTCGGCGGGGATCCGGACATTCGTCAGGAAGATTTCGCCGAATTCCGACCGGCCGTTAGCCTGCCGAATCGGCCGCACCTCCACGCCCGGGGAGCGCATATCCATGATGAAGTAGGTGATGCCGCGGTGCTTCTGCGCATCCGGATCGGTGCGTGTCAGTAATATACACCAGTCGGCATACATCGAATTGGACGACCATATCTTCTGCCCGTTGATCACGTAGTGATCGCCATCCCGAACCGCTCGGGTGCGTAACGATGCAAGATCCGATCCCGAGTTCGGCTCCGAAAATCCCTGGCACCAAACATCGCCTTTCGCGACGCCGGCCAGATAGCGCCGCTTCTGCGCCTCCGTTCCGTGCGGGAACAACGTGCCGGGAAGATGGATCAGCGAGATAATGAACAGGCGCGCCTGCGGTGCGTCCGCCCGCGCCATCTCATCGGCGATGACGATCAGGTGCCGTAACGTCAGCCCCGCGCCGCCGTACTCGACAGGCCAGTGCGGAACAGCAAGGCCGACCTTACCGCGCTCCGCCATCCACCAGCGTTGGAAGGCGATGTATTCCTCGTTCGAGGCACGAACCATGCGTGCCTTCCAGTCAGTTGGCACCACCTCGGCCAACCAGGCGCGGATTGCCTGGCGAAACGCGGGAAGATCGTGTTGCGAACCGAGAATTGTCATAGGCCCAACTCCAACGCGGAACGACCGGCACGAGTCGCGGCAGCCAGTCCGGCGGCGGCCCGATCGCGCAGAGCGGGGTTCGCCATGACCAGCATTTCGTTCAATCGTGCGCGCTTGAGGAAAACCTGCGGATCGTAGTCCCAGGTGAAACCAACGCCGCCGTGCAGTTGCACACAATCGGTGGCGACGAAGACGAAGGTCTCGGTGGCTTCGGCCTTGGCGAGCGAGACCCAGACATCCGCATCCGGATCCTCCGTGGCGGCCTTGTGGACGGCGTGGGCAACCATCTCATCCATCACCGCCAGCTTCGTGGCCAAGTCGGCGGCCCGGTGCTTCAGCGCCTGAAATCCGGCGATCGGCTGCCCGAACTGCTGGCGCGTCTTCATATAGTCGATGGTCCGCTCTGTGATGGACCGCGCCCCGCCGCGGCTGTCCGCCGCCGTTGCCAGTGCCATGGCCCGGAGCAGGGCTTCGGTTACGCCCTGGCGATCCGTCAGAACGGCGGAGGGTTTCGCATCCGAAAGGCGAATATCGATCAAGTCCCGCGTCCGATCCCAAATCGGCACCGCGCTTACGTCAGCGCCGGCCAGTTCGACGATGACCCAGGAATCGCCGGCCGGTGCAAGGATAAACATGGCGTCGGGGCCGCCCAGGCAACGAACCCTGCCCGAAACGCCCGCGCCGGACCATTCCAGGCCCGGGCCACCGGGCACAGCCGGGACGGCCGCGCCGATTTCCCCTGACGCGATGCGCGGCAGCCATACGGTTCGGACCGCTTCGGGGGCACATTCGACAATCGCCCGGGCGGCCGAGAGCGTGGACAAATAAGGCCCGGGCGCTGCCGCCCGGCCAAGTTCGTTATGCAGGATGGCAAGGCCATGACAGCCCAAACCGAGCCCGCCGTATTGTTCCGGAATTCCGACGCCAAGCCACCCGAGGGTAGCGGCCCTGTCCCACAATTCGCGACCGAGCGCATTTTTGCCGTCGATGAACCCATGCACGGCGGAACTGCCGCTCTGTTCCGCCAGCACGCCGGCAACGCCTTCCCGCAATGCGTCCAGGGTGTCCTGGTCCAGCACACTTGCCGTCTCATTCGTCGTCATGCGGCCTCCTGTTGCTCGCAACGCATCGCGGGTTTCGCCGGTCATGTTCACCAACGGCCCGCCGCCACGGCCGGGAGCGATGTTCCGCGGCCGCTGCAACCGAAGCGTCCACCAGTTCTACCCGCGAGTAAACCCTCTGCCCGATACATCAGGATAGCCGAGGCTTGCCGCGGCCGGCCAATCCGCGCAGTGACGGCCAGAGGCGGGCTCGGTGGGGGCGGACAGAACGGCGCCGATCCCTACTCCCCCGCCTTCGGGGCGTGCCGCCCGGTCAGATCGTCCCCCGCCGTGTCCGGCATCATGAAACCGATCGGTACGGCGGCCAGTGCCATCAGGCCGACAACGACGAAGGCGAAGCTAAAGTCCGAAGTCTGCGGCGTTTGGTGGTGGGAGAATGTGCGCGCAGCCTCCAGCGCCAGCGCACCGGCCGTGACCCCGACCGTGGCAGCCAGTTGCTGACCGGCAGTGTACAGACTGGTCGCCGCGCTCATTTGCGACCGCGGCACATCGCCATAGGCCAGGGTGTTATAGGCGGTGAACTGCAGCGATCGCAGGAAGCCCCCGGTCAGCAGAACCAGATAGATGGCCGCCGCCGGCCAGGTGGGGCGGAAAAGCGCGCACATCGTCAGCATGATACCCGACAGGATGCCGTTCCATATCAGCGTATCGCGAAAGCCGAACAGCCGGAGGGCGTATTGCGCCGCCGGCTTCATGACCAACGCTCCGGCGGAACTGGCGAAGGTGACCAGACCGCTCCGAGCGGCCGACTCGCCGAAGCCGACCTGGAGCATCATCGGCAGCAGGAAGGGAATGGCGCCGATGCCGGTGCGGAACAGCATCATCGCGCTGAACGACAGCCCGAAGGTCGGCAGATTCATCAGCGTGAAATCCAGCAGCGGCGCCGGATGGCGGCGGGCATGCAGGTAATAGGCGAACCCGATCGCCAGGCCTGCCGCGATCATGCCCTCGGTCATGACCGGATCGACCAGACCGCGACCGAGGGTTTCCATGCCGAACATCGCGCACACAAGCGCGCCGCCGGTCAGGAACAGGCCGCGCAGATCGAAGGCGCCCTTGGGCGGTTCGCGAAAGTCCTTGATGAACAGGCTGACGGCGATCAGTCCGATCGCACCGACGGGCACGTTGATGAAGAAGGTCCACCGCCAGTCGAAATAGGTCACGATGAAGCCGCCGACCG
The DNA here is from genome assembly GCA_021807975.1 of Pseudomonadota bacterium. Taxonomy (GTDB): domain Bacteria; phylum Pseudomonadota; class Alphaproteobacteria; order Acetobacterales; family Acetobacteraceae; genus Rhodopila. The sequence goes on from JAKBCJ010000244.1 coordinate 5,931, forward strand.
GCGGCCCGACGACAGGCCCCAGCAGCGCCGGCACCGTCAGCCAGGCCATCGCGGCGACGAGTTCGGACTTCGCAGCGGTGCGCAGCAGCAGCAGACGCCCGACCGGCACCATCATGGCGCCGCCGACGCCTTGCAGGATGCGGGCGGCCACCAGCTCCGTCAGCCCTTGCGACAGGCCGCAGAGGATGGAACCGATGGTGAAGACGACGATCGCACCGCGGAAGACGTTGCGGGTGCCGTAGCGATCGGCCACCCAGCCGCTGGCGGGGATGAAGACGGTCAGACTCAGCAGATAGGACGTCAGCGCCACGTTCATCCGCACCGGATCGTAGCCGAACGCCTTGGCCATGGTCGGCAAGGCAGTGGCGATGATGGTGGAGTCCAGGTTCTGCATGAACAGCGCGCAGGCAACGATCACGGCCGTCAAACGGGTCTGGGGCGAAACGGCGGGGCCGCGGAGTCTAGGTTGGTCCGGCATCAGCGCAGTCTTGCGCGATAGCCCGGCCGGGGAAAGCCCCGCGCGGGCGCGACACATCCTGGTATGCCGCGTAAATCATTTATTATCTAATTTGTGCCATCGAAGGCCCAACCGACCGCGAAACGGAGGCTTGACCGTGCAACGCCCCATCGATGACGTGAAGAACTGGATGCAGATGTTCCGCTGGATCGTAAAGCTGATCCGGGACGATCACGCAGTGGACGAAACGGTCCTGACGCGGGCGGCGGTGCTGGAAAGCGATTGCGGTTTGAGCATCGAGCAGGTGGAAGGGCTACTGGATACCATTGCCAACAGCTTCGCCTTGCGGTTCCCGCCGGGTACACTGGATGAAGTAGTCAAGCTGGAGGAACTATGCATGTTGGCCGCGTGGATGCGCGGGCTGTACAAGCGGCCGGAGTTCATTTCCAACGGCTTCGAAGCCTTATGCCGAGGCTTGAACCGAGCCTGCGGATGAATGCCTCCATGACCGAACCTTAACCAGCGCCGGCCGGGAACCGCCGCTATCGTCGCCCGACACTTCGGGACGGGTAAAACATGCGGTGGTGGATCGTCGTATTGGCGCTACAGGGGATGTTGGCGGGTTCGGCCCGGGCCGGTGATTCACCGGTCGTCGTGGAATTGTTTACATCCCAGGGTTGTTCCTCCTGTCCGCCGGCGGATGCGTTTCTGACTGATCTGGTCCGCCAACGGCAGGATGTGTTGGCGTTGGCATTTCATGTGACCTACTGGAATTACCTTGGGTGGCGGGATCCGTTCTCGTTCGACGCCGCTACTGCCCGTCAGCGGGATTATGCGCGTCTGCTGGGCTCGGACGGGAT
>JAKBCJ010000245.1 GCA_021807975.1 Pseudomonadota bacterium
ACAAACACTGAACCTCCTGCTGCTATTGTTGGTGATCGTGACCATAAAAGTCAAGATCGTTATCAAGAAGCGGTAGGGGATCGGGCCAGCCTTTCAGACGGGGCTGGCCCACCCCAGGATGGTCAGGCCATTTTCGCCATCCCGCGCGGCATTTCGATCCCGGGTCCGTGGAGAAACTACGTCGGTATGCCGCGGCAAGGGCATCAGAGTCCGGATAAACCGGACCCCGACGAAAACCGGCGTCAGCCCCGCCGCCGCAACACCGCATCCTTTATCAGCGGGATACGGTCGTTACCGAAATACATGTCGCCGCCGCCGACAAACATTGTCGGAGAGCCAAACGCCCCCCTGTCGATCGCCTCCTGCGTGTTGGCGCGCAGCGTGTCCTTGACCGGCTGCTGGTCTATGGCCGCGAACAGTTTCGGTGCGTCGATGCCAAGGGCGTCGCAGATTTCGGTCAGTACCGGAACTTGCGAGATATCCTTATCGTCCGTCCAATAGGCCTTGAACGCGGCCCGGGCGAATGGCACCAGCTTACCCTCCGGCTCCAGAACGATGCAGGCGCGCATCGCCTTGACGCTGTTCACAGGGAACACCGTAGGCCGGTAATGGATCGGCAGCCCCAGATAGCGCGCCCAGTCCTGCTGATCCTTTTTGCTGTAGGCGGATTTCGCCGGCACGGGCGCGTCGCGGGAGTTATAGACGCTTTGGTTCACCGCGTTGAAGACGCCGCCGACAAGAAACGGGCGCCACTGGATGGAGACGCCGATTTCATCCTGCATCCGCAACAGAGACTCGAAAGCAAAATAAGTCCACGGACTGGAGCAGTCAAAGAAACATTCAATTTCGGCCACGCGGTTGTCTCCTTTTGTCGTTATCACTAAGCAACAGGCCGGGCGCGCTGATTGTACATAATCTTCGCTCTGCGTTCCTGTTCATCCGGTGGAAGTGTCGTCACGTCCTCGGACAGATCGGCACCGGCAGCCATACCGAGCCGGAGGGCCGGGCGGGCCGACAGTTCGTCGTGCCAGCGTTTCATGTATTTGAATTCCTCGATGTCCTGGCCTTGGGCTTTCCAGTTCACCGTCCACGGATAGCAGATCATGTCGGCAATGGTGTATTCGTTACCCGCTAAATATTTGCTTTCGTACAGACGGTTGTTCAGCACGCCATACAGACGGTTTGCTTCATCGGTGAAGCGGCGTACGGCATAGGATTGATCGCCCTGCTTGTCGCCCAGCCGGCGGAAATGCCCGCATTCTCCCAGTTTTGGGCCTTGGTTGGCCATCTGCCAGATGACCCATTGGGTCACCGCGTATTTGCCGCGAGTGTCCTGTGGGTAGAACTTGCCGACTTTCTCCGCCAGATACAGCATGATCGCGCCGGACTCGAATATCACTATGGGCTCCCCGCCGCCGGCCGGGGCGTTGTCCACCATTACCGGCATGCGGTGATTGGGGTTCATCTTCAGGAACTGGGGCGTGAACTGGTCGCCTCGGCCGATATTCACCGGAATGATACGGTAGGGGATTTCGGCTTCCTCCAGAAGGATCGTCACTTTCTTGCCGTTGGGCGTCGGCCAGTAGTGCAGGTCGATCATGGTGTCTGGTTCCTCTCCGCTATGGTTAGTGAAATCCTACCGCACTGCCGCCAGACAGGCCAATGACGGTTGACGCCCGCCGCCCGCCCGGGTCTGATGGTGGCAACAGTTTGGATGGATACAGGACCTTGGCTTCCGACATCGTACTCGTACACAGCTCTGACCTTCACGTTGATGACGACCCGCATCAGGGGCCATATGGCGAGGATGGCACCACCGGCCTGCGAGTCGTGCTGAACGCGGCCAAAGAGCACAACGCCGATTACGTGCTGCTGGTCGGCGACATTTTCGATAACAACCGCCAGTCCGCGGCGATCGTCGCGCAGTGCGTGGCGCTGCTGGCGGACATCGGTCGGCCGGTGATCGTTCTGCCCGGAAACCACGATCCGGTGACGTCGGATTCCGTGTGGCTGCGCGGCGGTCTGAATACGCTTCCGAATGTCCACATCATTGGCGTGACGCACGACCTGGCGGTCCACTTTCCCGATCACGACCTGGAGGTCTGGGGGCATGCCCATGTCGATTACAGCAACATGGTGCCGCTTCGCGAGCCTCGTCCCCGCACGGCCCGATGGCACATCACCCTGGCACACGGTCATTACGAGGACGACGGTGCCATCCCGCTGCGCCCGTCCTGGCTGATCGGCAATGCGGAAATCGAGGCGACCAAGGCCGACTACCTTGCGCTGGGGCACTGGAACCGGGCGGCGGAGGTTGGCACCGGAACGACGGTGCCTGCGTATTACTCGGGGTCGCCCGATCTGGCGAAATCGGTCAATGTCGTGCGGTTACGGGGGAACGGGACGGTGGATGTCGCCAGGGCGCCAATCGCCTGGGATTAGCTGGGGCCGTGATTCTCGCACTTCGCCATGGTCACGTTGTCGCCTCGTCACTCTCCAGATCGGTGGCGCGTTCCGCCACCCTCAGGAACTGCCGGTGTCCTTGGGGTAAAGGCTGGTGCGCGGGTTCCCGCTACGTCCTTCGATGCCGAAGGTCATTAGCCCCGCGCCCGGGAACATCACCCGTCGGCGCGCGGAACCCACGGAATTCGCGCCACTTCGATCCCTTCCTCGATCAAGCTCTCGGCCTGCTCCTCCGAGGTCTCCCCATAGATCGGTTTTGCGTCCGCCTCGCCGCGATGCATCGCCCGCGCCCGATCCGCGAAATCCGGCCCCACATACTCGCAGTTCTTCTCAACTTCCGCTCGGATGCGCTGCAACGCCGCGATCATCCGGGCCGGAACTTGGGCGGCGGCAACCGGCGCGGGCGCAGGCGGGGCAGGGGCTTCCACCGGAACCGCGACCGCGACCGACTGCCGCTTGGCGACAGCCGGCGCCATCAGCGCGCGTTCCACGTCTGTGCCCCCGCACTCCGGGCACTCGATCAAGCGGCGCTTCGCCTGCTTTTCGAAACTGGCACTGTCCTTGAACCAGCCGTCGAACCCGTGCGACTGGCCGCATTGCAACTGGTAATGGATCATTCCCGGGCCTGACAGCGACCTAAACGCATGACAACGACATGACCTAATTTGGCACTCGTATCAAGTCAGTGCCAGCACAATCACGCCACGCCCAGCAGCGCATTCAGCTTACCGGCCCGATCCAGCGCCACCAGGTCGTCGCAGCCGCCGATATGCTGGCCGTCGATGAAAATCTGCGGCGCGGATGTACGCCCGCCCGACCGTTCGCGCGCCTCGGCTCGCGCCTTGGAGCCTTGCGGGGCGTCGATTTCGTTAAATTCGACACCTTTGGTTGTCAGCAGATGAACGGCCCGCTCGCAGTAAGGGCACCAGGGCTGCGTGTAAATTTCGATCTTTGGCATTGGTCTCACCTGTTTGCAGTTATCTTGGGTAAGTCGGCCTTTTGTGCAAGTTCCGTCATGCAAGCCATGCGTTTGGCGACGCATCCGCCGTCCATCCACCATTGCCGGACCTCGCGCAGCAACGCCCCCACGGACGGTCCGGGCGGGACGCCCAGGGCCACGGCGTCGCGTCCCTCCAGCGGGAAAACCGGCCGCTTCATCACGGTCAGGCGCTGGCGTGCCGCTTCGTCGCCGTCCAGCCAGGTGCGGTCTATCAGGTCCTCCGGCCGCCGATCGGCCAGCAACCGGCGCAGGTCCGCATCCGAACCCCGTATGGGCGGTGTGGTGGCCAGCCGCACCAGACGGTCCCGGTCGTCGTTCGACAGCTTCAACCGCGTTGCCAGTTCCAGCGGATCGCCGCTGAGCAGTGCGGCCAGCCTCAGCACCGGATCGGCTGGAAGCGCGGCCAGATCGGCGTCGGCGGCGGCTTCCGGCGCTACCGCCCGCCAGATGCCCAGCGTTCGCATCAGCCTGATCGCCTCGGCCGGGTCGGGCGCGGCCAGGATGCGGCGCAGTTCGTGCCACACCCGTTCCACCGACAGCCGCCCCAGGCCGGGGATCCCGGCGTGCAGGGCCTGAAGCGTGGCGTCATCGGGTGCGACCCGGCCATACCGAGCCTGGAAGCGGAAGAACCTGAGGATGCGAAGGTAATCTTCGGCGATCCGTGTGGCCGGGTCGCCAACAAACCGAACCCGCCCCGCATCCAGATCGGTTCGGCCGCCGAAGTAGTCGAACACCGTCCCGTCGCGGGTCATCGACATGGCGTTGATGGTGAAATCCCGCCGCGAGGCATCCTGCCGCCAGTCCGAAGTGAACGCCACCACGGCATGCCGGCCGTCGGTTTCCACGTCGCGGCGCAGGGTGGTGATCTCGAACGGCCGGCCATCCACCACGGCAGTGACAGTGCCGTGCGCCAGTCCGGTGGGCACGGTCTTGATCTGAGCACGCTTCAGCGCCGCGATGACATCGGCGGGCGGCAATGGCGTCGCCAGATCGATATCCGCGATCGCACGCCCGGCCAATGAGTCGCGAACCGCACCGCCCACGATCCTGGCGTCCGGCAATGCGTTCCACACGCGGCTGAGGGCGGGATCGGCGGCTATCATTGCGGCGGCCCCTGCCGGGCCGGGACCACCTGACCGTCGTCGAGGCGGGCAGGCACATAGGCTCGGTGGGCATCCCCGGCATCCCGGTGCCATGACCAGATCAGTGCCAGAAGCATCAGCGCCGCGAACGCCGACACGCCTCGCACCAGCCAAAGCGGCGGCAGCGGCGACGGGAACAGCAGGCGCCACACAGCGACTGCGAGAACCGGAGTCAGATACAGCAGGATTTCGGCGTAACGCGACATTTCATAACGATCCCTCGGGAGGGCGGCGCCGCCAGGCCGGTTCAGGGCGGTGCGGTCGCGAAGATCGTATCCACCGTTCTGGTCAGGCTGTCGCGCCATTGCGGCAGCCGTATCCCGAACACATGCTGCAAGCGGGAGCAGTCCAGCCGTGAATTGGCCGGACGCTTCACCGGAGTCGGCCAGTCCGCGGTGGCGATGGACGCAACCTCGGGCACTTTCGCACCGTGCCGTGCGGCTTCCTGGAAGGTTGCCACCGCAAGTCCGTGCCAACTGGTTTCGCCGGAACCCGCGGCGTGGAAGATGCCTTGGTAGGCGGGATCCCAGCCGTCCCGGTCCAGCCGGCCGGCGATCGTTCGGATCGCGTCGGCCAGATCGTCCGCGGTGGTTGGGCAGCCGACCTGGTCGCCCACGACGGACAGCCGGTCGCGGGTTTTGCCCACCGTCAGCATGGTGCGAACGAAGTTCTTGCCGGTGGCGGCATAGACCCAGGCGGTGCGCAGGATGATCGCCTTGGCGCCGGATCCCATCACGGCTTCCTCGCCCGCCAGTTTGCTGGCGCCATAGACGCCCTGCGGTCCGACCGGATCGGTTTCCACATACGGCGCGGCTTTGGTCCCGTCGAACACATAGTCCGTGGAGACATGGATCAACGGAATATCGGCGGCGGCGCACAAGTCGGCGAGAATGGCCGGGCCGTCGCGGTTGGCGCGATAGGCCGCGTCGCTGTCGCTTTCGGCCGCGTCAACGGCGGTATAAGCGGCCGCGTTGATCACCAGCCGCGGATTGGCGGCGCGGAATGCCGCTGCGATCGTGTCCGGCCGGTCGAAATCGAACGCCGGACGCCCGACCCGCAGCACCCCGGGACCGCCGGCCAACGACGATGCCAACTGGCCGGAGCCGCCAGTCACCAGGATCGGGCGCCCTGCGTCAGACACTGAACAGCACCGGCAGATCGCGCAGGCGCGGCAGCACCTTGTCCTTGTCGGACAGGATCACCTGATCGGCTGAAACCGGCCATGCGATGCCGATATCAGGGTCGTTCCAGATCGCTCCGCGTTCCGCCGCTTTGTCATAGGCGCCGGTGACTTTGTAGATCACCTCGGTATCCTCGGTCAGCGTGCAGTAGCCGTGCAGGAAACCCGGCGGAACCCAGATTTGCGTCCAGTTTTCGGCGCTGATTTCCGCACCGACATACTGGCCGAAGGTCGGGGAGCCATGGCGAACGTCCACTGCCACGTCGTATATCGCACCCTTCACGCAGCGGACCAGCTTGCCCTGGGCATTCGGCCCGATCTGGCAATGCAGCCCGCGCAGCACACCGATCCCATTGGAAACGGCGTGATTGTCCTGAATGAACGGCCCTGGAATCCCCGCGTCGGCGAACCGCCCCTGATTCCAGGTTTCCGAGAAGAAGCCCCGTGAATCGCGGAACCGCGGCGGGGTGATCAGCTTGACGGCTGGAATGGCCAACGCTTCGACGTTCACTCCACTTCCCCCTCTGCCAGTTCCAACAGCGCTCGGCCTAAATCGGTCTTGCCCAGATGCATGGCATGATGCCGCAACCGGCCGGCGTCGATATAGCCCATGCGGTAAGCGACCTCCTCCGGACAGCCAACCAGCATGCCGGTGCGCGACTGGATCGTCTGCACGAAGGTCGCTGCCTGCAACAGGCTGTCGGGCGTGCCGGCATCCAGCCAGGCGCAGCCGCGCGACAGTTTCTCGACGTTGAGCGTGCTCATTTCCAGATACACGCGGTTCAGGTCGGTGATCTCCAACTCCCCGCGGGCCGACGGCTTGATTTGGCGCGCGATGTCGCTGACGTGCTTGTCGTAGAAATACAACCCGGTGATGGCCCAGTTGCTGGTTGGCGCGGTCGGCTTTTCCACCACCTCGATCGCCTTGCCGTTGGCGTCGAACGACACCACGCCGTAACGTTCGGGATCGCGGACCTGATAAGCGAACACCGAGGCGCCAACCGGACGGGCGGCGGCGGCCTGCAGCAATGTGGACAGATGGTCGGCGTGGATCAGGTTATCGCCGAGCGCGAGGGCACAAGCCTCGCCGCCAAGCCAGTCGCGCCCGATCAGGAACGCCTGGGCAATACCATCGGGCTTCGGCTGAACAGCGTATTCGAAGCGGACGCTGAACCGCGAGCCGTCGCCCAGAAGCCGTTTGAACTGCGGCAGATCCTCCGGCGTGGAAATCAGCATGATATCCTGGATACCCGCCAGCATCAGGGTGGACAGCGGGTAATAGACCATCGGCTTGTCATAGACCGGCAGAAGCTGCTTCGACGCCGCCAGGGTCATCGGATGCAGGCGCGTGCCGGAACCGCCGGCCAGCAAGATGCCCTTCATGCTACTTTTCCTTTGTTTCAGTCGAGGTGCCCAAACGCTGGCCGGCATATTTCGCGGCATGCAGCGCTTC
>JAKBCJ010000007.1 GCA_021807975.1 Pseudomonadota bacterium
GCACTTCGGTCGCGGAATGATACAATCCGATGGCACTTGGCCAATCGCCGGTTCGTTCGTGCAGTTCCCGAAGAAATTTAGCGGCGTAGTTGGCATTCGCGGCCGGGTCCAGCGCCTGGTCCAGCGAGGGGAACGCATCCGGATGAAAGCGCATGCTGATCTGAAAGCAACCAACATCGATATTCGCCGGTTTAGGGAAGCGAACCCGGGTCAGTGCGTTCAGTGCTTCGGCTTTGTTCGTGTATATCTCGGCCGCGCCGTCAACGTTCGCGGTCCATGGCCATTGGGCGCTTTCAGCCTTACCGATCGCGGCCAGGATCCCCGCCGGCAAACCGAACGCCTGCTCTGCTGCCTGCCCTACTTGCTGGCAGACCGATCGGTCATCGGCCGGTTGCGCCTGTGCGGCGGTTATCGACGCCAGGATTCCGATCCGCGCCAGCCATCGAACTGAACGCCGGAACATTATGCGTGCGCCAGGCGCCCCCGCCGGACTGTTGCTGCGGGGCCGGCGGCCATGACGGGTTCCGGCACCGATACGTTAAGCTTGTAACCGAATCCCCAGACGCTTTCGATGGCATCGGCGAGGCCATGCGGCGCCAGGCGTTTGCGCAAGCGGCACAGCACCACATCGATGGTTTTTGCCTCGGGATAATCGTCGGTGCCGTATAAATGGGCCATGCATGCGGTTTTACTGACGGCCGACCCACGTTTCAGGACCAGGAATTCGAGCAACAGGTATTCCTTAGGTCCGAGACGCAGCGGCAAAGTATCGATCCGAGCCTCCCGGGCGACAAGGCTGAGTTCGAGACGTCCGAAACGAAGGGCGGATTCGGTATGGCCGTAGCCGCGGCGCACCACGGCTCTAATGCGAGCCATGATTTCCTCGATACCACACATTTGCGTCAATACATCGTCCGCGCCGAGGTCGAGGGCGGTAATCTTCATGCGCGGATCAAGAGATGTTGTAATCCCGATAATCGGGATTCGCGAAACAGCCCGAATCTCACGAATTAGGTCGAAGCCTGGCGTTCTGCGTAAATCCAAATCCGCGAGAACCACATCGAACTCGTATAGTTCTATGAACGAAATCGCTTCCTCGAGCGTATCTACTCGTTCCCGATGGAATCCATTGCGCTCCAAGTCGCTGGAATCCTGGTCTCGCCGTAAGGGCCGCTCACCTACCTGAAGGATCAGCATGTTTCGCTCCTCATTGATACGAAATGTTACCGCTTTGAGACTTTCGTCGAAACTGGCCAGATGGCCAGAAATGAGCACCCAATAATCGCCAAATGGCCGATTGTATTCTTCTGCAAAATATGATTAATTACGAAACCAACGGACATACGGCGTAAGTCGTAGAAAAAATGGCCTACATCAAAAAAATGTTACCGCACCACGCCATTTCCCATAAGCTGAGCAATCCTCCAACCCTGCGGCTCGGCGAGCGCGCGACCGTCGCCATATTAGTGGGTATCACCGCACCGGTCCTCGCCATGGGGATTGCGCTTGGGATCGAGGTCAGCGGGTGGACCGTAATAAAACAACGCATGCAACGCGCGGCCGATATCGCGGCGACGGCGGCAGCGGAGTCCTTTATGACCGGTGCCTCCGCACAAAAAGCAGCAACTTATGGCGCCTATATCGCCGAAATGAACAATGTCGCCGGAGCGGCGGCCAGAACGTGGTCCGGCAGCGCAACCGCTGGAACGCTCAGCGACAATAATATTTCGATTGCCGTGGCAACCGGGGCCGGAATTATCAACGCGTCCGACACGACATTCGCGGTCACGGTGCAAACGCCCGCACCGACAGCGTTCGTCGGGTTCGCGTTCCCGGGCGGAATAACCAAAACCATCACCACGTCGGCAATCGCGGAAATCGCGACTTCTGCCGGTACCGGCGGCCAGCCATGCCTGCTGACATTGCAGGATTACGGCGGCGGCACCACGACCGGCTATGGACTTCAAATCTCCGGAGCGTCTGAAATCTCGAGCGAAAGCTGCACTATCCGCTCCGACGATGGAATATCAATCTCCGGCAGCGCCGAAATCGACGCCGGGTATGTCTTTTCATCAGGCACCCTTCTGGCATCCGGCGAGCCGTCGATCTCCGCAAATGGCATCTACGCATCCGCGAAGTCCATCCCGGGCTATCTTTCGATCCCGATCACGGTTGAATCAGTGCCGCAGATTCCAGACCCCTATGCGACATCGTCGGTGATGCAAGCTGGCTTCGCTAGCGCCGCGGCATGCAGCGGAGGCACGGCATTCAGCCCGGCCCCATGGCCAGCCTCGACTTCGCAGACAATTTCACCCGGCTGCTACAGCAGCATCTCTGTCGGCGGCGACTTCGAGGTGGAAATGAAACCGGGAGTTTATTATGTTTACGGGAACATAACCGTCGGCGGCAGCGGGGAATTGCACGGGTCCGGGGTGACTATTTTTAGCAATGGTAATCTCGCTGTCTCCGGGGCATCGCCCGTATCCATCAAGGCGCCGCAAACCGGCACCACGGCCGGAATCGCCTATGCCAGCAACAGCACCGCCGCCTCATCGATCAGCGGAAGCGGTGAATTCAGCTTCACCGGCCTGTTCTATTATCCCAATGGCGCAGTGAATGTCAGCGGTGCATCCACCAGCGGAAGCGACGATGGCTGCGGCGAAATGATCGTCAAATCCGCCAGCTTCAGCGGCAGCACTTCGCTTAGCGCCGAGTGCGAATCCTACGGTCTGCTGCCCTTCAGCGCCATGCCCGGGACAAGCTCGGCAAAACTGGTTCAATGAGGTCCGTCATGCGGTTTCCTGCATTCGCCCGTTATGTCCCCGCAGCCCGCGATCGCCGGGGAACAGCCTTGATCGAGTTCGCGGTGACCGCACCGGTCGTTGCCTTATTCCTGGCCGGCGCCGCCGATTATGGACTCGCGGAATGGAGCAGGACCTGTCTTTCAAATGCGATCTCGCAAGCTGGGTACTACGCATTTCGTCAGGGTACTACCGTCTCGACCACCAACATCACATCCGTGATTCAAAATGCGTATCCGCTGACCGCATCGCCGCCCGATCCGCTGTCCGCGGCGGTTTCGGCAGTGACGGTGTCCTATCCGCCCGGAGGTTCCACCGGCGTCGCCTGCTACTGCCCATCCGGTACTCCGGCAACCCTGGGCGCAACGGTCTCCTGCACCTCGACCTGTACCGACGGAACAACCCCCGGTTCTTATATCCAAATCAAAGCGACCTATACGCTGAAGGGTACTTTCCGCCTGGCTAACAGTCTGTCCCTTAACGGAGATCAAATTTCCGATACTGTCGTGGTGAGGCTGAAATGACCCGGCTCTTTTTCAGGCAAACCAAAGCGTCGACAATCCCCGAAGCCGCGATCGTGCTGGCCCTGCTGCTTCCCATGCTGGTTGGCAGTATCGAAATCAGCTTGATGATGTGGACAAAAGGCACCATGCAATCGATCGCCGCCCTGTCCGCGCGATGCATCGCCACCGGTTCCACCAATTGCGCCGCCAACACCAGTTTTCCAACCGCCGCTCTGCGCACCCAGAACTATGCGCTGACAATGGCAAACGCATTGATCGGACAAGCTAAAATCACCGCGGCTAACATAACGGTGACAACATCGACGACCTGCAATAACGGTCCCGGGCAATACGACGTTGTGTCGATTACCTACTCCGATTGGGTCGGCGCGATGATCGCTCCGCTCGGCGTGCGCACCGACAAACTGACCGCTTGCTATCCAATCTGATCGATCGGTCCCGGCGCATCAGCAGACTTGTTTCGATGGGACTTTTGTTGCAATATCGACTCTGAATCAGAGCACCTCATAATCCGCGGTAGGGTCAAGATGGATAGTTTCACCGCCGGAGACCGGCAGATCAGGGTTTTGATCGTGGACGGACAGCCTCTGTTCCGTCTGGGGCTGCTGAATTTCCTGGAGTCCGCCTACCCGCACTGGGATATCGCGGAATCCGACTCGTTGCAGAACAGCCGGGGGCTCCTGTGGGAAGGGGCAATGGATCTACTGTTCATCGACAGCTATCTTTTGGGACAGGAAGCGTTGCAAGGCCGGACTTCCCCCAACTGCCTCAGCCTGGTGTCCCGTATCGTCGCGATCACCCCAACCAATGATCCCATCGTGACAACAGGGTGCCTGGGCGCGGGCGCCCGCGTCGCGTTCGCCAGAACAGACCAGCCAAGCCGGATACTCGCGGCGGTCGATATCGTTGCGGCGCGCTTCGACCGTGAACCGGCTTCGAATGCAAGCGCAAACCTGACCTCCGGGCCCGCGGCGGAGGCGGAAATTCTCAATCTATCCGCAAGACAGGTGGATGTGCTGCGACTGCTGGCGACCGGTCAGTCCAACAAGGTGATCGCCCGCGATCTGGGCCTGTCGGTTTCGACGGTGAAGGTGCATCTCAACACTGTCTTTCGGGCTCTTGGTGCCCGGAACCGTGTCGAAGCCGTCGTTCGCGCCCGGCCTTATCAGGATCGCATGCCGGCCGGCTGACTACCGGGCCGGACAAACCGGCGGCGTGGACTGGTCGTCGCGAACATGGATGACCGCCATCTTATCAGTGTAGATCCGGTGCCAACCCGGCGTCCGGTCCATCAGCGCCGGAACATCCGTCTTCGGCCCAAACATCGTCCACTCAACACCATACCGGCACAGCACGTCGTTCAACAAATCGCTCTTGGAACGAATGATTGACACGTAGGTGTCCAGAAAGCTATCGCCATACAGATCGGCCCGGCCATCGACGAAGGGCTTTATTCCATTGAAAATCAGCAGCCCGCCGAAACCGTATTCATTAAAGACCGGCTTGGTGCGCAAATCGGCGGGCACGGCTGCCAGGGCTTCCGCGGCATAGCTGTCGTCGCCGGTCCGGTCCAACGGCAGCCCGATCCGGAATGCAAGTGACAATACGGCCGCTGCCCCCGCGAGCCCAACCGGAATCCACTGCGGAACCCTGAAGTTCAATGCCCGCAACGGCGGTGCGGCCTTCCCGAGCGGGTCCGCGATCAGCAGTGGCATCAGTATTCCAAACAACTGCACATTCCGCACATGCTGCATGGTAGAGAACACCAAGCCGGCAACCAGCAGGACGCGGAATCGCGGCAGCCGTAACGTGCCGGTCAGCCCCAGATACAGCCCGACAAGGATAGAAACCGTGACCCCATCCAGATGGCTGAAGTCCGTCGGCCTCCATTCCATGATCTGATACAGATTCCGCATCGACATCAGGCGAAACGGGAACAGCAATGTGCCGATCCCCATCGGGGTGATCGCGGCGGCGGCAACCGCGGCAGCGATGAACAGGCCCCATCCGCGGACCACGGCCCGACGATCGGCGTCCGCATCGAAAAATGCCTCGGTCCCCAGTGCCGCAGTCAGCACCAGTCCAAGCATGAATCCGCCGTGCAAATTCGCCCACAGCGTCATCGCCGGCAGCAGCCACAACGACGGCGTGCGCGCCTTGGCGCGGGCGGACAACAAGCCGATCGTCCACAGCGCCACCACCGGCAGCGCGATCATATGCGGGCGCGACAACAACGAAGGCGCGGCACAGCTGACTGTCAGCAGGATCAGCATGACCGCGAAATCCAGACGGACCCGGCGCCGGACGTAGAACGCGACAAGCCCGACCGCGCCGGCGGCGGCACCGGCGGTCAGCATCATCAGCCCATTCCACCCCGCCCCACCGTAAGCAATCGCCAAAGCCACCTCGGACAGCCACTCATGGGCCATCCAGGGCTTGCCCGCGGCGGTATAAGAAAAGGTGTCCAGCGCCGGTACCGCGTGATGGGCCAGGATCCAGTCGCCGACCGCGATATGCCACAACGTATCGCTATCGCGCAGCAGCGCGGACAGCCACAGCACGCCGGCGAAAATGGTGGCAGCAACGATCCAGGCAAAAGCCGCTTCGGCCGACAGCGAACGTGCCGAGGCCGCCTGTCTGGATGGCTGAAAGCCTGTCAAAGAAAGCGACATGGGCATCCTCGAAGATCGCGCGCGGTTAGGTCTTGCGGATGCGTTATGACAGGCTGACACCTACGAAACAGTTACACATGGGCAAATGGCACAGCCGGCGGGTTTCGTTGTGTTTGCGACAAAATTTTTCATTTGAAAGTAGTTTGTAACCGCCGCCGGCGTTCACTCCGTTTGCGACATCGAACCTGGCACGAAATGCCTCGGGACAGGTAGCGAGTGTAGCCAAACACAGGCAAGGAGACTAGTGACATGGAATACATCAAGCTGAAGCTGCTGGGTCTTGGCGTTGACAAGCGCGCCGTGACTGCCCTGGAATATGCAATGATCGCCAGCCTGATCGCGGTCGCGGCGGTCACCATCATCACCGGCGTCGGCACCAAGCTGAGCACGACTCTCAGCTCCGTCAGCTCGGCGTTGTAAGCCAGGATTTGATGAACATCGCGATTGCCGGCGCGGCCTGACCCGCCGCGCTGGCCGTCCGATCGAAGCGTCCGGTGGCGAAGCAAGGTGGACTATGATTCACAACGGTATCCTGCTGCTGACGCCCGTCTTGAAGACCGCCATCGCCGGCCTTGTTCTGTTGGCCGCCATGCGCGACATCATGACCCGCACCGTATCGAATTGGATCCCGCTGACAATGGCGGTGCTCTGCACTGCGCTGGCCGCGGTCGAACACCGTTTGATCTTCGGTCTGGGCTTCGGTCTGGCCGTATTCGTTATTTGCTTTGTCTTCTGGAACCGCGGCTGGATGGGTGGTGCGGATGTAAAGCTGCTTGGCGCCGCCGCCATCGCTGTGGCCCCCATGGATGTGGAAGCATTCCTGCTAGGCGTGACCTTGTTCGGCGGCCTGCTGTCCGTGGCCTATCTGACAGGCGGGCGAATCCTGCCCCGCCCGGCCTCCAAGCCGCCCAGTGCGCTGATCTCACGGGTTCTGCGGGTGGAAGCCTGGCGTATCCGCCACCGCGGCCCGCTGCCATATGCCTGCGCCATCGCGGCGGGAACCCTTTTCATACTGAGCTAGTACCATGGTCCTGCGAGTCACCTTTTTTGCCCTGATGGCACTCGGTCTCCTCGGCCTCGGCTTTATCGGCTTCGCGGCCTCCAGGCCGCCGCCGCAGGCCCGCAACGCCCCGCCGCCGCCCGTCACCACGCGGGTTCTGACAGCGGCCCGCGACATTCCCGCCGGCAGCCTGATCAAACCCGGTGATCTGGCCAGCAGGGAAGTTCCGATCGCCAGCGTACCCGCCGGTTCGACCATGGACACCGATGAGGAACGCCGTGCCATTATTGGCGCGATGCTGCGCCGGCCGATAAGCTCCGGCGAAACCATTCTGCTTGCCGATACTTTGCGCCCTGGCGACCACGGGTTCCTGGCCGCGGTGCTGAAGGGCGATATGCGCGCCGTCACGATCGGTGTCGATGCAATTACCAGCACCGCTGGCCTGATCTGGCCAGGCGACCGCGTGGACCTGATCCTGACCCAGAACATCGGCGACGCCAATCTGCCGGTCGGCCGGCGGGTGGTCGCGGAAACCGTGGTCGCCGACGTCCGTGTTATCGCCATCGACCAGCGCATGGTGGAAGGCGCGGCGAACGGCGGTCCCACGCCGGATGCCCGCACCGTGACCCTGGAGGTCGATAAGGCCCAGGCTCAGGCAGTTCAGGTAGCCATCCGCCTGGGGCGCCTCTCGCTTAGCGTCAGGCCCGCGGACGGCATCTCCACCGAGGCAACGCGTCATCCCAAGCCCGTCACCACGTTCGCGTCCGATGTATCGCCCGCTTTGTCCGCCGACCTCGTACCGCCGGTTCGGGCCGCGCAGTCGGTGAAGGTCTGGTCCGGCACCTCCGATGGCAAGGATTTCAAGTTCTGATGATGCCTCCAGGTCTCCTTCGAATCGCGTCGCTGATCGCCGGTTCGGTCCTGCTGTCCTCGCCGCTCGCCGGAGCAGCCGAACGCGCGCCGGTTGCATCCAGCGTCATCCTGGATGCGGGCAACGGCAGGGTCCTCACGCTGCCCGGTCCCGCCGCCAATGTCTTTGTCGCGGACTCGAAGGTGGCCGAAGTGCGGCCGGCCAGCGCCACCACCCTGTTCGTCTTCGGCGTCGCCGCCGGGCGCACCACCGTGGCGGCTATGGATGCGAACGGCAGGGTGGTCTCCCAGTTCGACGTCACCGTTGAGACATCCGATTACGGTGCCAGCCAGGCCGAGGCGGAGATCGCCCGCTTGATACCGAACAGCAACATCCGGGTGCGGTCGCTGCCCACCACGCTGATGCTCAGCGGGTCGGTTGAAAGCCCCGCCGATGCGGCCAGGGCCATTGCCGTCGCGAAGGCGTTCACGGTCGATAAGCAAATCGTTGAAAATCAGTTGACCGTCCGGTCCTCCATGCAAGTCACGCTGAAGGTTCGCATTGTCGAGATGTCCCGCTCGCTGTCACGCAAGCTGGGCATCAACTGGCAGGCGTTGGGCAGCCTGGGGCAGATCGGCGCCCTGCCCGGGCTGGTCGGCAACATCAACGGGGCGGTCAGTCCACTCGCCGGCACCGCTATTCCGTTTGGCGGTGCACAGAACTTCAGTGCCGGCGCCAACGCCATTATCGATGCCTTGTCAAATGAAGGTATGGTCCGCACCCTGGCGGAGCCAAACCTGACCGTTATCAGCGGTCAGCCCGCCAGCTTCCTGGTGGGCGGCCAGTTCCCGATACCGGTTCCCGGCGGCGCACTTGGCCAGATCACCGTGGACTATAAGAACTACGGCGTTTCGCTGGGATTCCTGCCCACCGTTTACAGCGACGGCCGTATTTCCATCCATGTCGCGCCGGAAGTCAGCCAGCTCAGCAATGCCAACGCGGTGACGATTTCCACCAGCGGATCGTCCATGGTGGTGCCGTCACTGACAGTGCGCAAGGCGGAAACCACGGTCGAACTGGGCAGCGGCCAGACCTTCGCCATCGGCGGCCTGCTCCAGGACTCAACCTCCGCCAACCGCAACGGCCTCCCCGGGCTTGGTGATTTGCCCGGCGTCGGTGCGGCGTTCAATGACGACCAGTTCCAACGCAACGAGACCGAGGTCGTGATCCTGGTCACCCCCTATATCGTCAGGCCGGTCAGCGACCCGTCCGCGCTGCGGGTTCCCAACCCGGCACCGGTGTCAAGCGACCTGGACCGGCTGCTGTACATGCGGACATCGGTCGGCGCCGGCCGTCCCATCCTGGCACCAACACCCGGCGTCGCCGGATTCATCGTGCAATGAGGCCGCAGATGCGTATCTCCCCCATGCTGCCCCTGCTGTTGGCGATATCCACGCTGTTGACGGCCTGCGACTACAGTGCCGATGGGGTTGAACAGTTGAATGCCATCCCGTTCGGCGGCACCAACGATGTGAACATCGCGGCGATGGTCGCCAATCCGGTTGATCTCGTGCGCGGGCGGGGCGACACCCCGGCCAGCGGCAAAGCCGCCGAAGCGCCCATCCAGCGCCAGGACGCGGACCATGCGAAAGCGTTGCTGACTCCCGGCCAGGGTGCCGGCGGTGGAGGTGCGACCGGTGGATAATAACCTCGACTTACAAGGACTGACGGAGTCATCGGCGAGCCCGCTCCGACACGACAGGCGTCATCTGATCGCCTTCGTCACCGACGCCGATTCCGAAAAAACGCTGCGGTCGTCGCTATCCGATATGCTGCCGGAGCCGCCGGATATTCGTCGCGGCGGCATCCGTTCGGCCTACACCGCCATGCAGAAGACAACCTCGCCCAGGATCCTGGTCGTGGACATTTCGGGCGAAGAACATGCGCTGAAGGCGCTGGCCGATCTGGCCCATGTCGTGGAACCCGACGTCTGCGTCCTAGTGATCGGCGAGCTGGACGGCATGGAATTCTACCGCGAAATCACCCGCGGCCTGGGGGCGGCCGATTATCTGCCCAAGCCGCTGGCCCGCGACCTGGTGATCCGCCATTTCGGCAGTTTCGTCCTTGGCCGTTCCCCACTGGCATCGACCGCAATGGGCGGACGCGTGGTCGCGGTCACCGGGATTCGCGGGGGCTGCGGCGCCAGCACGATCGCCACGAATCTGGCCTGGCATTTCGGCGTCACGTTGCGCCACCACACCGTTTTGGTCGATCCGGATCTGTATCGCGGCAACGCCGCCTATCTGTTGAACGTGCATCCCGGGGAAGGCCTGCACGCGGCCCTGGAAGCGCCGGAGCGTATCGATACCCTGCTGGCAGAGCGCGCGGCACAGCCGGCCGCGGATCGGTTGCACGTGCTGGCCGGCGAATCGCCGCTGAATTCCCAGCCGACATTCGCGCCCGGCGCGGCCGACGCGCTGATCGACGCGCTTAGAAAGCGCTATAATTTCATTATACTCGATGTGCCATTCGCACCGATCCCGCTGTATCGCGACCTTCTGGCCAAGGCCCATCAACGCATCCTGGTGATGGAACCCAGTCTGGTCAGCATGCGGGATGTGCTGCGCATGAACCTCAATCCCCAGACCCAAGGGCAGGGCCAGCTTCCGCTGCTGCTGCTGAACCGCCTCGGCCTGCCAGGCGGGCTGACCCGCCGCCAGGTCGAAGATGGCCTGAAGCGCAAGCTGGATATGGTCATCCCCGATCTGCCCCGCCAGTTGCGGTCGGCCGCCAACCTGGGGGAACCGGCAATCGTCAACACCGGGACCTTTCGCAAGGTCATCTCGGAACTCGCCCGTTCGGTGGCCGGTGCTGGCCTGCTCGACACTCTGGCGAGTTCCGCTCTGCCTGAACCGGTCAGCAAACGACGCGGCTGGTTCAGTTTGGGACGCAATAAATGAGTACGACCATGCAGCCGCAATTTGGCCGGCGAACACACGAAAACCCCGCCGCCGCGGTCAGGCCGCCGGTCAGCGAAATCGATGCCGCTCCGTCAGCGACACCGCCGGCCCAGGCGATCAACGAAATACGAACTCTGTGTCTCAGCCGCCTGGAACCCGGCGCGGTTGCCGGCATGTCCCCCGAACGGCTGTCGGGGGATATGGAGCGGCTGATCTCCGAAATCGCCACCCAAAACCGGATTCAGTTGAATGCGCGCGAACAGCGCAGCCTGGCGACCGAACTGGTCCATGACATTGTCGGGCTGGGTCCGCTGGAACCCTTGCTGACGGACGAAACGGTCAGCGATATCATGGTGAACGGCCCGGATCGCGTCTTCGTCGAACGCCGGGGGAAGACCGTGCAATCCACGGTTCGCTTCCGCGATCAGGCGCATCTTTCCGGCATATGCCAGCGGATCGCCGCCGCCATCGGCCGCAGGATCGATGAATCCAGCCCGATGGTGGACGCCCGCTTGAAGGACGGCTCCCGCGTCAACATCGTGTTCCCCCCGCTGGCGCTGGACGGCCCGTACGTTTCGATCCGGAAATTCGGCAAGAAGCCGATCGACCTGGCGAAACTGGTCGAATTCGGCGCACTGACCCCCGTCGTGGCAAAAGCGCTGGAAATCGCC
This sequence comes from Pseudomonadota bacterium, assembly GCA_021807975.1. Classification (GTDB taxonomy): domain Bacteria; phylum Pseudomonadota; class Alphaproteobacteria; order Acetobacterales; family Acetobacteraceae; genus Rhodopila. Next base: position 11,479 of record JAKBCJ010000007.1, read on the forward strand.
GCGAAATGCCGCTTGAACATCATCATTTCCGGCGGCACGGGATCTGGCAAAACGACGATGATGAACGCGCTGTCGCGCTTCATCGCATTGGACGAACGCGTGCTGACGGTTGAGGACGCCGCCGAACTGCAACTGCAGCAGCCGCATGTCGTACGGCTGGAAACCCGCCCCAACAGCCTGGAGGGCAAGGGCGAGGTCACTCAGCGGGAGCTTGTCCGCAACGCACTGCGTATGCGCCCCGACCGCATCATCATCGGCGAAGTCCGCGGCGGCGAGGCGTTCGACATGCTGCAAGCCATGAACACCGGCCACGATGGCAGCATGTCCACCATCCACGCCAACAACACCCGCGACGCTCTGATCCGCATCGAGAACATGGTGCAAATGGGCCATATGGGCCTTCCCTCGCTGGCGATCCGCACGCAAATCGTCGGCGCTGTCGATCTGATCGTGCAGGTCGCCCGCCAGCGCGACGGCGGCCGCCGCGTCACGCAGGTCACCGAAATCTGCGGCATGGAAGGCGAGGTCATTACCACAAACGACCTGTTCGCCCTTGAACTGGAAGGCCAGGACCGGGACGGACGGCTGTTTGGAAAATATCACCGTAGCCGGATAGCCCCCAGCTTCGCCGCGCGTTTGGCTTATTTCGCGCTGGACAAAGACTGGGAAGAAATGATGGCGCAATAGATGTCCAGCTTTTCGCCCATGACCCTGCTGGTCGCCGCGATGCTGATTCTGGTTGGATTCGGCTTTAGCGGATGGATGGTCGCCCAAAGCCAGGCGTTGGAAAAGCGATTGATCGCCCGGCGGGACGATGTGCTCCGTCATCACATCAGAATCCAACCGATCGACATCCGCCTGTTCGCCCGCCCAGCAGCCGAAAAAACGAATTTCAAGGCCCGCGCCGCCGGTTGGCTGGGTGTCGATCTGGAACGGCCGGATATTTGCCCGCTGCCGTGGTGGATCATAATCGGGATCGCGGCGATCGGCGCGGATATCGCGGTTTCCGCATTGTCTTCGCTGTTTGGATCCATGGCCTGGCTGTTATTGCCGGTGGCTTGGGTACTATTTAGCCGAATTATTTTTTACTGGTTCAAGGCAAAGCGCCGCAATAAACTCGTCCGCCAGTTTCCCGACGCGTTGATGATGATCGTCCGGTCGGTTCGCGTCGGCGTGCCGGTCAGCGAAGCAATGCACATTGTCGCGCATGAGCAGCCGCAGCCAACCGCGGGCGAATTCACGATGCTGGCAAATCAGCTTTCGATCGGCGAACCCTTGGATAAGGCCATCATGGGAATGGCCCGCCACGCCGACATCCCGGATTATCGTTTCTTCGCCATTGCGTTGACCCTGCAAAGCAAGGCCGGCGGTGCGCTTAGCGGCACTCTGGAAGGCCTGGCCGATATCATGCGCAAACGCGCCGCTGTGAAGGAACGCGCCCATGCCCTGGCGTCGGAGGCCCGCATGAGCATCTATGTGCTGACCGGACTGCCGGTGCTGGTCGGCGGCGGCATGGCGGTATTGAACCCGGCATATATCGGCGTGCTGATAACCGATCCGTTCGGTAACAAGCTGCTGACCGCCGCGGTCATGTTGCTGCTGACTGGTCTGGGGGCGATGCAACTCATCGTCAAGAAGAGCGTTTCGTGATGCCCAACATGATTGCACTTGGCGTTGGTTTCTTCATCCTGCCACTGGTCGTGGGCGGGGGAATGGTATTCAGCGGGCTGCACACCAGCCGCAAATTCGCCGCGCGGGTGGCCGCATTGCACCGGCCAACCCTGTCGAAGATCGTCGCCCCGGCGACGCCCGCGGAAAGTATTCGCACCGTGGTGCTGCGGATGGTTTCCAGCGTCGGCGACGCGGTCCTGCGACTGGGCCTGCTGACCGGTGCGTCAAAAAATGAGGTCGAGGCCAGCCTGCGCGGCGCCGGCTATACTCATCAGGGGGCTTTGCGCCAGTTTGTCGGCGCCAAGATACTGCTTCTGCTGCTCTTGCCGATCGGCATGTGGTTCCTTGCCGACCTGATGTCGGCGGCATTCTCGACCCATATCATCGCCACCGCCGGTGCCGCGATCGGTGGCATGCTGGCGCCCGATTCCTTCATCAGGAAGCTGCGCGAGCGGCACATGAAGAAGATCGACGACGAACTGCCGGACGCGCTGGATATGATGGTGATATGCGCCGGCGCCGGACTTGGCCTTGGTACCACCATCGTCCGCGTAGCGCGGGAACTTCAAATAACCCACCCGGCCGTCGCCGTCGAACTCGCGCAAACCGCCAATGAAATGCAGATGATGACTGATGGCAAAACGCCCCTCCTCAACCTGGGGGAACGTTGCGGTGTCGATAGTGCCCGGCGGCTGGCCACGACGCTCCTGCAATCCGCCCAGTATGGCACGCCGCTGACTGAAGCCCTGCGCGGGCTGGCAGGCGAACTGCGGGCTGAAATGATCACCCGGTTCGAGGCGAAGGCCGCCCGGATGCCGGTTCTGCTGACCTTGCCCATGGTTGCCTTCATTCTTCCCAGCGTTTTTTTGGTCATTGGCGGCCCCGCCGTCATACAGGTGATGCATGCGCTCAATTAGTAAGATCGCCACAGCCATTCTCCTGGCGGCCGCGGTCTCCGGATGCTCGGGCGGTGGCGGCTCCTTCGACGCCACCCGCCAGGATGCCAACATCGGCAATGCGGAACTGAAAGCCGGCAATCCCGATATGGCCTTGCGGCTGGCCGATGAGACATTGGTCCGATCGCCCAACGACGCCGGCGCCCTGACACGCCGCGGTTCGGCACTGACAGCCCTTGGCCGCTTGGATGAAGCCAGGGAGAGCCTGCAAAAGGCGGTTTCTGTCGAGCCCCGTAATATCGAAGCCAGATTGGCGCTTGGCCGGGTTCAGCTTCCAGTCGATCCGCCGGCCGCCGAAGCGTCGTTTCAGGAGGTCCTGCGCCAGGACGGCCAGAACGCCGCCGCTTGGAACGATCTGGGTATCGCCCGCGATCTTCAGGGGCACCACGCCGAAGCCGCGGGCGCTTACCGAAAGGCGATCGCCGCGGCGCCGGAAATGGCGGCGGCCCGGGTCAATCTCGCGCTGTCGCTGGCGATCCTCGGCCAGGGCCATGAGGCGATCGGATTGTTGCGCCCGCTGGCCGAACAGCCGGGCGCAACCCGCAAGGTCAGGGAAAACTACGCCGCCGTCCTGGCAATGACCGGCGACCGGCAGGCCGCGGAACATATCCTGTCGGCCAACATGCCCGCGAACGAACTGGCCTCGGCCGTGGACGTCCTCGCATCGCTTCGCACACCGGGGGAAAGTGTCACGCGATGATGAAACCAGTATTTGGCGACACCCCGGGCGAACCGGCGGCAGAAGTTGAGGCGATGGCGGCGGATTCGATCGAGATCGAATTCTCGCGTGGCGGCAACGAAGCCAGGGCGCGGGACCGCGACTCGAACCTTGCCCTGGGCAAAGCCCGCCTGGGTGCCAGGATTGTGCGCATCCTGGATGAAGCAGGCATGTCGGTCCGTCAGGCGGAGGTCCGTACCGGCGTCTCCCACATCGACTTCTCCCGCATCCGCCAAGCCAAACTGCGCCGGTTCACGATCGACCGGCTGATGGACATCCTGGAAGCTCTTGGGCAGGACGTGGAAGTCTCGGTGACGGTGCATCCACGCGACATATCGGCGGCAGGCGAGGGTTAACCCCCCGCCATCGTCAGTCCATCCACACGAACCGTCGGCGAATCGGTGCCGCGCCGCAACACCAGGTCTGACGCCGGCACCATGGCTGCGAACATCTCCAGCAAATTGCCGGCGACCGTAATCTCGGCCACCGGTTCGGCCAGCGCGCCGTCGCGGATCATGAAGCCGGCGGCGCCACGGCTGTAATCGCCCGTCACGCCATTCACGCCCATGCCGATCATCTCGGTGATGTACAGACCTTCCTTGATGTCGGCCATCAGTTCGGCCGGGGTCAGCGTCCCCGCCGCGAGATAAAGATTGGATGGCGAGGCCGACGGCGGCCCGCTGGTGCCGCGTGAGGCATGGCCGGTCGGGGTCATGCCCAACTGGCGCGCGGAGCGGCTTTCCAGCAGCCAGGTGGTCAGAATGCCATCCTCGATCAGCGCGCGGGCCTTGGTTGGCGTGCCCTCCCCGTCGAAGGTGCGCGACCGCAGGCCGCGCACCCGCCTTGGATCGTCGTGAACATTGATCCCGGCGGCGAAAATGCGTTGGCCGAGCTTGTCTTTGAGGAAACTGGTGCCGCGGGCGACGGCGGCGCCGTTGATTGCGCCCATCAGATGGCCCAGCAGGCTGCCGGCAATCCGTGGATCGAAGATAACCGGCAGTTTGGCGGTTTTCGGGCGTGTTGGGTTCAGCCGAGCGATCGCACGCTCCCCGGCGCTTTTGCCAATCTTCGCCGGGTCGTCCAGATCGGAGAAATAAACCGCGCTGTGATGGTCGTAGTCGCGCTGCATGTCGGTGCCGGTCCCGGCCAGCGCGGTGGCGGAGATCGAATGGCTGGTGCCGACCCGCCGTCCGGCAAAACCGGCGGAGGTGACCAGAACGACCTCATTGCGGCCGTAGCCGGCTTCAGCACCTTCTGAATTCGTGACCCCATGCACCGCGAACGCCGCCTCCTCAGCCGCCGCCGCTCGGGACGCCAGACTGTCAGGCGAAGGCTCGAACGGGTCGGCCATGTCCAGGTCGGTTGTGTCGGGCGGCGCCCAGGTTTCAGCGAAACCGGCGAATTTGTCCTCGGGGACAACCTTGGCCATCGCCACGGCCCGCGCGACCAGATCGGGGAAGCCGGCCGGATCCAGCGAGCTGGACGACACGATGGCGGCGCGTTTGCCGATAAACACACGCAGACCCAGATCGCGGCCTTCCGAACGCTCCAAATGCTCGATCTTGCCTTGGCGGGAGGCCACGGACAGCGAGGTGCCGTTTACCAGCACCGCGTCGGCGGCATCGGCCCCGGCGGTGCGTGCCTGCCGGATCAGGTCTGATACCAGGTTTAGCGAGTCAGTCATTGAGTCGGCTCCTCCGCCGTAAGGCTGGTGGGGTTCATAGAGCGTTTGGTTTCAGAACCATAGATGGGGCGATGCAACAGATTTGCACGGTGCCTGCCGCCGAACCGGCGAAACTTGACACCTCCCGGTGCGGCTTCATCATCGCGGGATCAAGAGGGAACAGGGCATGTCCAGGCTCGACGATTGCTACAACATCCACGATCTGCGCGATGCGGCCAAGCGGCGGCTGCCGAAAGCGGTATTCGAATTCGTGGACCGCTCGACCGAGGACGAGCTGGCGCTGCGCAACAACCGCGCGGCGTTCGAGACGATTAAACTGAAACACCGGGCGCTGGTCGATGTGTCCGGACGGTCCACCAAGACGACTTTGTTCGGCAAGGAGATCAGCCTGCCGATGGCGATTGCACCCACTGGTGCCGCTGGCCTGTGTTGGTATGAGGGCGAGTTGGAACTGGCGAAAGCCGCCGCGCGGGCGAAGATCCCGTTCACCCTGGCGACCGGGGCGATGACGTCGATGGAGAAGATCGCCAAGGAGGCGAACTTCCGGCTGTGGTTCCAGCTTTATGTCTGGAAGCAGCGCGAACTGTCCTATCAGTTGATCGAGCGCGCCAAGAACAACGGGTTCGAGGCGCTGATCGTCACCACCGATACGATCGTTCCGCCGAACCGCGAATACAACGCTCGCAACGGGTTTCTGCTGCCGTTTCACCCGACCTGGCGGTTCACCCGCGACATCATGCAGCATCCCACATGGTTCGCGACGGTGCTGCTGAAGTATTTCACCACCATCGGCATGCCGCGCAACGAGAACTATCCCGATCCGTATCGCCGGCCGATCGGCACCGATCCGGGGACGCGGGAGGTGATGCGGCAGGACAGTCTGAACTGGGACGATATCCGGATTTTCCGTGACAAATGGCCGGGGATTTTGATGCTGAAAGGCATCAACCGGGTGGACGACGCGCTGAAGGCGATCAGCTATGGCGTCGATGGCCTAATCGTTTCGAACCATGGCGGACGTAATATGGACAGCGCGGCGGCAACGCTGGACATGCTGCCGGAAATCGCCGAGGCGGTTGGCGATAAGGCGACCGTCATTCTGGATTCCGGTATTCGCCGCGGGTCGGACATCGTGAAGGCTATGGCGCTGGGGGCGAAGTGCGTCCTGACCGGACGGGCGACGCTGTACGGCACCGCCGCTGGCGGCGAGGCCGGGGCGTCGAAGGCCGTGGGCTTCATCCAGACGGAGATGGACAAGACCATGGCCTATACCGGGCTGAACCGGGTCGATGAGATTTCCACCGACATCTTCTTCGGCGACCGCCGGACCAACCGGTTGATGGCGGATTAGGAACCGCGGCGAAATCCGCGGCGCGCAGCGCGGCGTGGCGGCGTGGGCTCCACCAATGTTCGACGAGCACCGTAAACCGATACGCTGGTCACTCGGCCGAAAAGGAATGGGCTGTGAGGTTCGGATGTCATCCGCATTCATCCGCCAGGGCTGCGAGACTTGCCATCCCTAAATTTTCCCCACCGCTGCAAAATCTATCCGTCAGGCCAAGCGGAGAGTCGCTGTGTCGGGCAATCGCCGCTTGCCTTCTGTTAGCCGCCACGACTCCGGGCCAGAGCCAATCTCTTGACCAAACACATTCGTCCTGCGCGGGCGTGGACAGAAGCCTTACGAATGAACGCGCTGTTGAACTGGCCCCGCTGATCGCTAAGCAGTTACGGTCTTCGAACCCGCCTGTGGCCGGAGCGAGCACCTTCGAATCCGATGGTGACCTGACGGTGAAGGTGCTTAAATCCTTCAGCTTTCACGGTTGGCGCATCTTCCAGGTATCGATGAACATGTCTGAAGATGCCTATGTGTTTTATCGCCAAAGACCGGAAGATGGGAAATTTGTTGCCCTCTATGGCGGGACAGCGGGGTACGACCCCGCCGACCCCAACGGGGCCGCCAAGGCCGAATACGAAGTTGAATCTTGGCTCCGCCATGAGATGGCTGACATTCCGTCACACCTCACCGACTGCTTTGCATGGCATTTCGTGGTTGAAAGAACTCGGTAATCCTCTGGAAAGTCAGGGAGATTAGAACGGTGTTGCGGTTCAGTTCCGCACTTCGGCCGGGGTGCGGTTTGGGTGTTCCCGGGTGCCTGACTGGTGATGACCGTCAGGGCAGGCCCGCGCGGGGTGGTGGCGGAGCCGGCTTTTCCCGGACCCAGCATTGCGCGGCGTGACAAGTCGCCCCGCGGTCGCCGTTTCGACGGTTTCCGGCAGGCAATCGGCTTATTTTGTCGCGCGGCCCTGGCTTCGCTCAAGCCCCGCTCGGCCAGCCCTCCGCCACCGCGCGGGCTTGCCAGCGGGCGACAACGCCGGCCGCCTCGCGGTGATGCCGAACATTGTCCTCGGCATTTTCGCTGCGGACGGTCATTTCCAGGCGGTGGCCGGACGGATCGCTGAAATAGACCGACTGGCAGAAGCCATGATCCACCGGGCCGACAACGGCGATGCCATCGTCCCGCAACCGTTGCACCGCGTCCATCATGGTTGGCATGTCCGCCACCTCCAGCGCCAAATGCTGCGCCCAGGCCGCACCTGTTGTGTCGGGCTGCGCGGCATCCGCCATCGGCACCTCGAAGAACGCGATGAAGCTGCCGTCTGCCATTGCGAAAAAGATATGAATATGCGGCGCATAGATACCGGACGATGGCAGGCGTTCGTTGGTCAACGCATGCACCAGGTCCAGGCCGAGATACTTGGTATAGAACTCGACCGTTTCGGCGGCGTTGGTGCAGCGATAGGCGACATGATGCAGTTTTTGCAACAGCATTTCGAAATCTCCCCTCGGCGTTACAGCAGATTTTTGCGCGCACTCCAGTCCCGTACGGCTGCCAGGCACCGCGCCATGTGCTCTGGTTGGCCTTTGTAGTAATGCGATGCGCCCTCGATACGGACATACTCTTTGTCCGGCGTCGCCAACGCGGCATGGATGGCGGGGTTATGAGACGCCGGCACCGCGTCGTCGGCACCGTTTTCGATTTGCAGCACCGGGGTGCGATGAATCCGCGCGGCGTTGGCGGGGCCCTTGGCCTGGCTGCGATCGTAGCTCCATTGCGACAGCCATGACCGTAACGAGCTGTAGCGTGCCAACCCGGCGGGCGAGACATTGGCGGTGCGCGGATCGCCCAGATAGCACAGGCCCAGCGGACGGCCGTTCGGGTCGATGGCGGTGTCGAACCAGCGCACGTCGCACATGGTGCGATGCACGACGAAGCAGCGTTCCACCTCCGGCGCCCGCAGGCGCGCCAACTGAGCATCGCACCAGGCGGTGATGCGGCGGTTGCGGGCGATCTGGCCGGCGCGGAAGCGGGCGATGAAAGCGGCATCGTAGGGCGGCTGGAACGGGCAATCCGCGGCGTAGATGTCCAGTTCCGGGTCGCGGCGGTCGGGATCGGCTTCGTCCAGCACCGAAGGGTCCAGCCATTCCGTCAGGGTTTCCGCCCGCGACAGATGCGCGGCGATGAAAATCACCCCATCGGCGGGCGACAAATCGGCTGCAACCAGATCGACCGGATCGCCGGCCGGGGTAGCCCGCACCGATGGATTTTCCGCCTGCGCCTGATAGAACAGCGACAGCGCGCCGCCGCCGGACCAGCCGACTAGGATGACCTTGACATAGCCCCGCCGTCGGGCATCCCGCACCCAGGCGCCCATGTCCAGCGCCACTTTCTCCATGATCAGGCCGCTGTCGTTCTTCGGGTAGCGGCTGCCGGCGCACAGCACATGCAACCCGCTGGCGGCCACCGCCATGGGCATCGGCAGCAAGTGCAGCAGCCCGCTGGGATGCATGAAAAGATACAGCGTCGCGGACGACTTGCCGCGGGGCAGCAGATACTGGCCTTCCAGCGTGATCTCCCCGCTGGAGGCTGCAAATCCGTAGGTCTCGGCGAATTTTGCGTTATCGGCGAAGCGCACGATCGCCGGCACGCGGTCCCACTCGTGGTCTTGGTCCGTCATCCCGTTCACTCCCGTTCGCGGTCTTGCGCTGCCGCCGCGCGACTGTGCTCCATAAACCGTCCGGGCCGCAACCGGAGGTTCGTTGCGATCATCAGCCGGTGGCGGGGACCGCGGCCATCGCCGTGACTATAAATACGCAGCGAAATAACCGCTTCGATGGGCGGAGAGCCGGTGGCGACCGACATGGCTGGCGCAGGCCCAATGGGCGTTAAAGTAGGGGAACGCCGGTTTTCGGGCTCCCGATGCCCTTCTGCATAAGGTTTTGGCGGAACACGATTTTACCTATCCGTCATGGCCGGGCGTGTTCCGGCCATCCGCGCTTCTACCGTCAGTGCGAAGATGGCCGGGACCGCGCCCGGCCATGACGGTGAGAGGGAGAAATCGCCTCCTATCAACCTGATATCCACGCCAGCCATCCTATTTCAACGCCTATAGGTCTGCACCCACCATGACGATGAAAGGCCGGCGGCTTTCGTTCGACGATCCGTCTAAGCCCCCTCCCCGGCCCGGCGGAATGCCTCCGCCGTCGCCAGATACGTATCGATATCGCGGTCCTCCGGTGCGGCCATCACATGCTGAATACCGGCATCGCTGTAAGCCCGCAGCGCGTCCTTCATCCCCGCCACGTTGTGGGCGTTGCAGTTCACCCGGATGGAGATCGTAAACGCATCATCCGGCCGTTCCGCCCGAAATCGCTTCACCACCTCGGTCGCCTTCTCCGGCGCAACCCGGCTGCCGTGCCACCCGTCCATCCGCAGCGCCCGCTTGATCGCCGCGTCGGATGACCCGCCGATCCAGACCGGGATCGGCGCGATGGGCTGCGGCTGCGACCGCATCGCCTCGATCTTCGCCGGTATCCACCTGGCATCGAAGGTCACCGGGTCCTGCGACCACACCGCGCGCATCATGGCGATGCCTTCGTCCATGCGCCGCCCGCGTTCCTTGAACGGCACGCCCAGAGCATCAAACTCGGCTTCCAGCCAGCCCACGCCGGCACCCAGGATCAACCGCCCGCCGGACAGGTTCTGCAACGTCGCCAATTCCTTCGCCAGCGGCAGCGGATGGCGCAGCGGCAGCACCAGGACGGAGGTGCCAAGCCGCACGCGGGAGGTGACGGCGGCGGCCCAGGTCAGCGTCAGGACAGGGTCCCAGAAATTGGGCGATGGCGGATAACCGCCATCTTTCGGGACGATGATGTGCTCGCTGACCCAGACATCGTCGAAGCCCAGTTCCTCCGCCTGGATGGCGGCGCGGCGGATACTTTCCGGGCCGGCCTTTCGGCCGATATGGGGCAGATGGATGCCAAGTTTCATGGGATTGGTCCTCCTGGAGATATCTGTCCAGAGTTGCCGGCGGCTGTCCATCGGCCGCCGCGACGAACGGCCCTTGCGCCCCCCGCCATGCCTGCGCCACTTTGGGCGCACGCCACGCTGACAAGGTCCGCCCCGATTCCCACTACCACGAAACCGAAGACGCCTCGGAAAACCGCCACCAGCCCGAAAGCCGCGACGTTTGAGCCGCTGAAGACTGAACGCCTGACGCTACGCCCGTTGCGCCCGGCCGATGCCGAGGCGCTGCATCGCCTGGTGAACGACTGGGAGGTGACGCGCACCCTGGCGGAGATCCCCTATCCGTATCCGCGCGCCCTGGCCGACGAATGGATCGCCTCGACGCAACGGCAATTGACCGAGGGGGTTGCCTATCACCTGGCAATCACCGGCAAGGAAGGCCGCAAGGAGACGCTTGTCGGCGTCGTCGGCCTGCACGTTGACGCCACACGCCGCACCGGAAGGCTGGGTTACTGGGTCGGACGGGCTTTTTGGCGGCATGGGGTGGCGACCGAGGCCGCGAAGCGTCTGGTCAGCTGGGGTTTCGCCAATCTATCGCTGGACCGTATTGCCGCCGAGGTTACCGAGACCAACGAAGCATCCAGCACCGTGCTGCGCCGGATCGGCTTTCGTGAGACGGGTTCGGCGGTGCGCGAGTCGATGACCACCGGCGACAATCATACGGTGACGGTGTTCGAGGCAACCCGCGACGACATCTTCGGACGTCCGGAAGCACCCCCGGCCGACGCCGCCAGCCCGGACGCCAAGCCGCTGCTGCTGGTTGCCGCCTGTGCCCTGGTCGATATCGACGGCCGCATCCTGCTGGCGCGCCGGCCGGAGGGTAAGAAGATGGCCGGGCTGTGGGAATTCCCCGGCGGCAAGCTGAACCCGGGCGAAACGCCAGAGGCCGCGCTGATCCGCGAACTGAAGGAGGAGCTTGGGATCGACGTGTCAGCGGCCTGTCTGGCACCCTTCGCGTTTGCCTCGCACGACTATGAGGGGTTTCATCTGCTGATGCCGCTGTTCATCTGCCGCCGATGGAAGGGAACGCCGACGCCGCGGGAGAACCAGACCCTGGCCTGGGTCCGCGCGACGAAGCTGACCGAGTATGAAATGCCGCCCGCCGACAAGCCATTGATCCCGCTGCTGCGCGATTTCCTCTAGGGAACCAGACCATGCCCGCGAAAAATCCAACCGCCTGCCTTCTGGTCATCGGCAACGAAGTCCTGTCCGGGCGTACCCGCGACGCGAACATCCAGTTCCTGGCGACCGGCCTGGGCAATTTGGGCATCCCGCTGCGGGAGGTTCGGGTGATCCCGGATGTGCCTGAAACGATTATCGGCACGGTGAACGAAGTCCGCCGCAAGTTCGACTACGTATTCACCACCGGCGGCATCGGCCCGACCCATGACGACATCACCAGCGAGTGCATTGCCGCTGCGTTCGGCGTTCCCTGGGAGCATCACCCCGTCGCGTGGCCGCGCATGGAAGCCAGCTACAAGCCCGGCGAGTTCAATGCCGCCAGGCAGCGCATGGCCACGATGCCGCGCGGCGCTGCGTTGATCGAGAACTCCATCAGCGTGGCTCCGGGTTTCCAGATGGAGAACGTGTACGTCATGGCCGGCGTGCCGCGGGTCATGCAGTCGATGTTCGAATGGCTGGCGCCGCGGCTGGAGGGCGGCGCCAAAATCGAGATGCGGGCGGTTCATGTTGTCGGCCTGCCGGAAGGCATCATCGCCGAGGGTTTGGCGGCAGTGCAGAAACGCTATCCCGACCTGGATCTGGGCAGTTACCCGTTCTACCGAGCGAGCGGCAATGGCGTGGCACTGGTGGCGAAGGGACCGGATGGGGCGGAGGCGGAACGGGCCATCGCCGACGTAACGGCGCTGATCGTCAGCCTGGGGAAGACCCCGATCGCGGGGGAACCGCCGGAGGTTTGAACGAACGGAACGTCAAAAATACCATGTTTCGCGGCCGCCACGGCTTCAGTTCGATACCGCACATAAAGACCACGGCAAGGGGGCGTAGCGAGCAATCGGTCAATCACGTTGCTCGACGGCTCCCACAGGCATCTGAAGTGCGAAATCTACCCGGCCATGGGGGTTGCCCGCGCGGTTGCCGATGCTGAAGGCCACGCCATCCGAAGTTTCAGGCGGAGAACCCGGGTCACCCGCACCTCCAGCGGCAGCTCAGGGCATGACCCGCCGTCAGCCGGCGACGACAGACCGCATGATCGCGACCGCTTCCTCGATCATCCCCGCATCGACATCCAGATGCGTACAGGCCCTCCCGCGATAGGTGTCGGATACCGAGATCGTTACGCCATGCGGGCGCAGACGGGCGGCGAACTCGGCCGCTGTCAGGCCGGTGGCCTTGGTGTCGAAGAATACCAAATTGGTTTCCGGTGTCTCCACCGTGATGCCTTCGATTTGCGCCATGCCACGCGCCAGGGTTGCGGCGTTGGCGTGGTCGTCCGCCAACCGGTCAACATTGTGTTGCAGCGCGTAGATACAGGCCGCGGCGTTCATGCCGCCCTGGCGCATCGACCCGCCCAGGCGCTGCTTCCATTGCCAGGCCGCGCCGATGAACGCCTTGGAACCCGCCAGCACGGCACCCAGCGGGGCGCCAAGGCCCTTGGTAAAGTCCAGCCAGACGGTGTCGCAGTCCGCCACCACGTCGCGCGCGGCGACACCCAGCTTTACCGCCGCGTTCAGCACGCGGGCGCCGTCCATATGGACCTGCATGCCGTGCGCATGGGCGACATCGGCGACCGCCTTCAGTTCGGCCACCTTCCAGCAGGCGCCGCCGCCTTTGTTCGCGGTCTGCTCGACCTCCACCAGGGTTTGCGGCGGGGAGTAGCGGCTCACCGGGCGGATCGCGGCTTGCAGGGTTTCGGCGGTGAACACGCCGCGCGCGCCTCGCAGGCCGCGGATCATCACGCCGCTGATCGCGCCGGGACCGCCGGCCTCGCTGGCCTGGATATGGGCGTCCTCGTGCGCCAGGATTTCGTCGCCGGGGCGACAATGCGTCGCCACCGCGACCTGGTTGCACATGGTGCCAGAGGGCATGAACACCGCCGCCTGCTTCCCCAGCAGCGCCGCCGCCATGTCGCACAGCGCCCAGACGGTAGGGTCTGACCCGCCCTGCTCATCGCCCATTTCCGCCGCCATCATCGCCTCTTTCATGGCGCGCGAGGGCCGCGTGTGGGTATCGGAATACAGATCGATCCGGACTGGCTGAGCGAAATCCGCTCGGGTGGGTTCATAGCTCATATGCGCTCCTTCAACGCGGTCGTACCAGAACGGCCATTGCCTGCAAAGCCGCGCCGTCGGATGCTGCCGGGACCTTAGGAAGGGCGCCGGATGAGATTTTCGAACTTTCTGTTTCCCGACAGCCTGTCGGCCGCCGACGATGGCCGGGTGATCGATGAGACGTTGCAGGAAGCCCGCCTGACGGACGCGCTGGGGTTCGACACGATCTGGCTGGCGGAACACCATTTCGACGGCATTGTCGCCTATGTCGATCCGGTGGCCTTCGCCGCCGCGCTTGCGGTTGCGACGACCAAGGCCCGGATCGGATTCGCCGTTGCCCAGATGGCGCTGCATCACCCGATCCGCATGGCCGAACAGGTGGCGCTGATCGACCATATCAGTAAAGGGCGGCTGATCGTCGGCCTGGGCCGGGGAACCGCGTATAACATCTACGACTACCAAGGCTACGGGATCGATCATACCGAGGCTCAGGCCCGGTTTGAGGAAGCCGAGGCCATCATGTTCGCGGCCTGGAAGGGTAAACCGCTTGAACATCACGGCAAGTTCTTCGATCTGAAACTGCCGGAACTGCGACCGGCGGTGTTTACCAAACCGCATCCATATGTGATCCGAGCGGCGGCGACGGAACATGGGATGCTGGAGATCGCGCGGCGGGGTAATCCGTTCATGATGAACGTACAGAGCAACGCGGTGACCGCCTCTCGCATGGAGCTGTATCGCCAGACATTGCGCGGATTGGGCATGGATGAGGCGACGGTTGCGGCCAAGGCGGACGAATGCTGGGTCTGGCGCAATGTGTTCGTCGCGGAGACCGATGCGGAGGCCGAACGCATCGCCGTGCCAGCGTTCATCGCAATGCATGAGCATCGCGTGGCGATGCGCAAGCGAATCTATGCCGAACAAGGGGCGTCCATCCTGCCGATGCCGCCGGAGGGCGCTGCTCAGCCGGCGCATGCTTCGGTGGAACATGCGCTGGTTTACGGCTCACCCGCTACGGTGGCGGAGAAGCTGGCGCCGTTGCAGGCGAGCGGCGTCGGCGGGCTTATCATGCAGTTCCGGCTTGGGCCGATGAGTTACGAGCAGACCGCCGCCAGCCTGACATTGTTTGCCGACAAAGTGATCCCGGCCATGGGCCTGTCCGCGCGATGAATGAGGATGCCGGCTCCGCCGACTGGAAACGCAACCTGTGGGTCTGCGTCTTTGGATCGTTCACCACGATCGTTGCGATGACGCTGCTGCTGCCGTTTCTGCCGTTGTATGTTGAGCAGTTGGGCGTGTCCGACCATGCCGCGATCGCCGAATGGTCGGGGGCGGCGTATGGCGCCACGTTCCTGACCGCTGCGATGTTCGCGCCGCTGTGGGGGCGGCTGGGCGATCAGTACGGGCGTAAGCTGATGCTGATTCGGGCGAGCCTTGGCATGGCGGTGGCGATGTCGCTGATCGGATTATCGCAGAACGTCTACCAGCTTGTCGGGCTTCGGTTGCTGGCCGGTTTGCTGGGCGGGTATTCCTCGGGGTCGATGATCCTGGTCGCTACGCAGACGCCACGCGCGAATACGGCCTGGGCGTTGGGAATGATGTCGTCGGGCATCATGGCCGGGAACCTGGCGGGGCCGCTGATCGGCGGCGCGTTGCCGCAGTTGATCGGTATCCGCATGACGTTTCTGGCGGCCGGGGCGATCATCTTCCTGGCGTTCCTGGCGACGACGTTCCTGATCAAGGAGGAGCCGAGGCCACGGCGGGCGCCGGGGGTCAAGCATAGGGCCGGGCTGGGGTCGGTGCATAACAAGGGTGCGGTGCTGGCGATGCTGGCCACCGGCATGCTGCTGATGTTCGCCAACATGTCGATCGAGCCGATCATTACGGTCTATGTGGCGCAGCTTGTTCCGGACCCGGCGCATGTCACGATCGTCGCTGGCTTCGTGATGTCGGCGGCGGCGTTGGGGAGCATTCTGTCGGCGTCGCATCTGGGCAAGCTGGCGGATCGGGTGGGGCACTGGACGGTGATTATCGGCTGCCTGATGGTGTGCGCGGGGCTGCTGGTGCCGCAGGCTTTCGTGACCGCCGGGTGGCAACTGGTCGGGCTGCGGTTCCTGATGGGGCTGTCGCTGGGGGGGCTGCTGCCCTGCGTCGCGACGGTGATCCGGCATAATGTGCCGGAGCAGATTGCTGGCAGTATCCTGGGTTATTCTACGTCGTCGCAATATATCGGGCAGGTGACCGGCCCGCTGGCGGGCGGATTCATCGGCGGGCATTTCGGGATGCGGGCGGTGTTTTTGGGCACCTCGGTGCTGATGGCCCTCGGCGCGGTGTATGGGTTTGTGTCGAAGCCGCGGCGGTAGCTACGGCGCTGCCTCGATTTCCACCTGGTTCGTGTTGTAGGTCGTCGCCCCGCATGGGGCGGAGCGGTCCGTGGTCAGGACGTTGGCGCAGCCGCGCGAATCCGCACCACCGGCGCCGGGCGTGTACCAGGCGCCTTCCTTGATGGAAACGACGCCCGGCGCGATCCGATCGGTGACCTGCGCCGGCAGCACCGTCGCGCCGATATCGTTAAACACCCGCACGTTCTGGCCGTCCGCGATCCCGCGCGCCGCCGCGTCGTCGGGATGCATCCACACCGTATCGGGGTCCACCTTCCCCAACCGTTCCTGATTGCCATGGATGCTGTGCGTCCGCGCCCGGGATTTCGGGGTACACAGGCTTAGGGGAAATCGTTTCGTATCGTCATTTGGCGCGAACCAGGTCGGGATCGGCGGAATGACGCCCAGGCCGTAGGGATTGGGGTTGGCCGCCAAAACCGTCGAGTAAAGCTCAATCTTCCCGGATGGCGTGGCGAAGGGTTGCTCTCCGCGAATTTGCGGCGCGAAGGCAACTGCGTCTTTCGGTGCGGCAAATCGCGCGACGCCTTGTTCCGTAAATGCGTCGAAATCGTCCACCGCGCCGGCGGTCAGGTCTTTCAGCCATGCGGCCTCGGACTTCGTGTTGTAGCCGTTGATTCCGACCCGGCGCGACAGATCGTCGAAGATATCGATGTCGTTGCGGCACTCGTACATCGGCGCAATCGCCTGCTTCATATAGATCGCGTAGTGCCCTGCCCCGGCCCAAGGGACATGAACGTCGTTCCGCTCCCAGAAGGTCGTCGCGGGCAGCACGATATCGGCCATCCGCACTGTCGGGGTCATGAAATGGTCCTGCCCAACGATGAACTCCACCTTGTCCAGCGATGCCGCCATCTTCCCGGCGTTCGGGCACTGGTTGAACAGGTCGCCGCCGGCGGAATAAATCATGCGGATATCGGCCGGATAGCCGCCCGCCTTACCGCGCGCGAGCAAATCCGCCAGCAAAGGCGAGGCAACTTTCGACTCAATGGGATTTTTTCCAATTGGCAGGCTCTTGATTCCCGCTCGGCCCGTTGCCCCGTTGCTGACGCCAGACCCGCCGCCGCTGATACCGACGTTTCCGGTGATCGCCGCCAGGGCATAGACCGCGCGGTGGAACTGCTCGCCGAACATTGTCCGGCCGCCGGCATATCCGGCCTGGATCGCGGCGGGCTTTGTCCTGGCGAACTCGATCGCCAGACGCCGGATCGTGTCGGCTGGGATACCGGTAATCGCGGACGCCCATTCTGGCGTTTTCGGCTGCCCATCGTTCAGGCCCATCAGGTAAGACCGGTAGGACGCGCCGTCGGGCACTGGCCCCTCGTCCAGCCCCAGCACATGGCGGTCGCAATAGGCCTGGTCGTGCAGGTTTTCCGACACGATCACATAGGCCATGGCAATCAGCGCCGCCGCGTCGGTGGAAGGGCGGATAAACACGTGCTCATCGGCGAGTTGCCTGCTGGTCATCGTTACGCGGGGATCGATGCAAACGATACGAGTGCCGTTTTTCCGAGCGTGCTTGAGGTATTGCATTGTTCCGGTACCGAAAGTGCCGTCGCCGGGACTCCAGCCCCACATCAGGATCAGTTTGGAATTGACGAAATCCGTCGGCTCCCGCCCGGCTGATTTGTAGTCGTTGGCGCCATAGGTGATGCGGACGGAAAATACCTCGGCCTCGGCCGACATGTTGGACCACAGATCGGTGCAGCCGCCGAACATATACAGGAATCGTTGCGCGGCCACGCGTCCGTGCAGCATGGACTGACTGCCGGTGCGGGAGGCGTCGAGGATCGCCGCATTGCCGTAGGTTTCGCGAA
>JAKBCJ010000246.1 GCA_021807975.1 Pseudomonadota bacterium
TTTTGATGCCCAGGTCGTGGCAATCCTGCGTGAACTTGCGCGCGACCTCGATCCGCATGCCCTTCTTGATGTTGTGCAGGATCTGCTGGTTGCCGCTTTCGTAGCCGACCAGCAGCAGGCGCAGGCCGTTGGCCTTCAGCACTTCCAGGGTCTTACGCGGCACGTTTGCCTTGGCGTTGCAGGACCAGGTGACGCCCATCTTGCCGAGTTCCCTGGCGATCGCCTCGGCGCGCGGCAAGTTGTCGGTGAACGTGTCGTCGTCGAAAAAGAACTCTTTCACGTTCGGCCACATTGCCTTGGCGCGGCGGATTTCCTCGGCGACGTGTTCGGGGGAGCGGACGCGGTAGCGATGGCCGCCCACGGTCTGCGGCCACAGGCAGAAGGTGCAATGCGATTTGCAGCCGCGGCCGGTGTACAGCGAGATATAGGGGTGCATCAGGTAACCGATGAAGTAGTCCTCGATGCGCAGGTCCCGCTTGTACACGTCGGTGACGAAGGGCAGAGAGTCCATGTCCTCCAGCGTTTGGCGGTCCTTGTTGTGAACGATCGCGCCGGCGCTGTCGCGGTAAGAGATTCCGTCCACCGTGGCCCAGTCGCGGCCCTCGGCGATTTCCTTGATGGTAAAGTCGAACTCATTGCGGGCGACGAAGTCGATGACCGCACCCTGCGTGAGGCTTTCGGTGGGCTGCACGGCGACTTTTGCGCCGACCATTCCGATTTTCAGCGACGGGTTGGCGGCCTTCAGGGCTTCAGCCACCTTCACGTCGGAGGCAAAGGAGGGGGTTGAGGTGTGCATGATGCACAGCTCGTAATCACGGATCTGGCGAACGACTTCGTCCAGCTCGATACGTGCCGGAGGGGCGTCGATCAGCTTGCTGCCTGGCACCAGGGCGGCGGGCTGGGCGAGCCAGGTTGGGAACCAGAAGGACTTGATCTCCCGCTTCGCCTGGTAGCGCGAGCCGGCGCCGCCGTCGAAACCGTCAAAAGAGGGCGGCTGCAGGAAGAGGGTCTTCATCATCGCGTCTTGTTTCCCTGTATCGGGCGAAGTGTGTTGGTCTGCCGGGTAAATGGCGGTGGCGTGTCCGCATGCAAGCCATGACCGCGCCAATCGACCTGGCGCCCGCCATAACTGGCCAGCATAACGGCTACGGAAAAAATGTCTCGCAACGGCAAAAGCCAGACCGGGCAAGAGAATGCAAGAGCGGCGTCGTCATTGCTGCCCCGTTCCCGGGTCCATAGTGGCAGCAGCGCCGCATCGACGCCCAGCGCGGCAGTGGCGCGCAGGACCCAGGCGATCATGAACAGGCCAATCGACCAGGGCGCGGCGCCGGCCAGCGGGATCGCCAGAAGCGCCCAGAACAGCGGGTATTGCAGCACCGACGCCGCGAATCCGGCCGGTTCCAGCGCTCGGATGGTCCGAGCCCAGCGGAGTTCGTGGCGGAAGAGGGCGGAAAGGGTGGGTTCGGGCACCGTGGTCAGCGGCACGGTTTGGGCGAGGGCGACCCGCATGCCCAGCGCCGCGATGCGCCGCCCCAGCACGTTGTCGTCGGCGAGGTGATCGACCAGGGCGGCGAGGCCGCCGATGCGCTCCAGATCGCGGCGGCGCAGGCACATGGTCGCGCCCAGGCAGTCCTGGCGGCCGAAGGCGCGGGCGAGGACTGCGCCGGGCAGGAAACCGTGGGTGATCTGGGTGGCACCGAGGCGGGCGGGCAAACCCGGGGGGCGGGGGGCTGGGGTGGTGCTTTTGCTTCCCGTGATGGCCGGGGATGAAGGGGGCCGTCCCGACGTCTCGTTCCGCCGATATCCCGGGGACGGGCCGGGGTTTGGCGCGCCGGGGTTTGGCGCGGGGATGGTGCCGGCGGGCAGGCCTGCGTACAGGGTGGTTACCAAGCCTACGCCGGGTGACTCCAGCGCGGCGACCAGACGGTCGAGGTAGTCGGGGCGGACATGCACGTCGGAGTCGGCGATGACGATGGTATCGTGGCGGGCGGCGGGGAACATGTTGATCAGGTTGCCGACCTTACGGTTCGCGCCGTGCAGGGTCGGGTCGATCGTCAGGGCGATATCGGCGGCGGGGAAGCGCGATTGCAGGCGGCGGACGGTAGCGATGGCGGGGTCGGCTTCGGACTGGACGCCAAAAACGATCTGCCATACGGGGTAGTCCTGCTCGCACAGGGTCGCCAAGGCGGCTTCCAGCAGGGGTTCGTCGCCGTAAAGCGGCTTGAGGACCGTGACTGGCGGGCGTTCGGCGGCGGCCTTGGCCGGCTTGCGGGCGAATGAAGCGACCAGGCGTGACGCCGCCAGGGCCTGTGCTGCCCCAATTCCGGCCAGCCCGGCGGCCAGGCCGGCCAGGGCGGGGATCATGAACTCAGTGCGCCGTCCGACAAATCGGCAACCTTACGGTTCAGGCTGGCGATCAAGGCGTCGGCATCGCCGCCGGCCAGGATTTTGCGGAAGTCGGAGCGCTGGACGGCGACGCGGCTGATAGAGCCGTCGAGCAGTACGTCCACCACGCGCCAGACGCCGTTGCCGTCGCGCATGACGTAGTCCAGGCGGAATTTCTGGCCGCCGGCGACGATCTGACTGCCGACGATGCGGTCGGTCCCGGAGTCGCGGGCACCGGGCAGAACCTGGAACTGCTCGCCGTCGTATTTGTCGAAATTGGCAACGTAGGTTGCCACGGTGAAGCTGCGGAAGGCTTTCAGCAGACGCTCCCGCACGTCGGGGGCCATGGTGTCCCAGCGCAAGCCGACCGAGACTTTCAGCACGGTCCGCAGGTCGAAGACCTTGTCCACCACCGGCGCCAGCGTTTCAAAGCGTTGGGTGAAGGGGGTATGGTGACCGGCCTTCATCACGGTTTCCAGGCCCGCGTACAACTCGTGCAGGGGGGCTTCCATCTGCGTGTCGGCGTCCGGTGCGGCGACAGACGGGTATGTGCGGGCAACGGCGAGGGCCGAAGCCGTCAACAGCAGGGTCCGGCGGGTCAGGCTGATCATCGCGACGTGATAACTTTCGTGGAGCCGCTGGCCGGGACTTCGATCCCCATGGCGGACAGCGCCGCCGCGACGATATCCTTGGCGGACAATCCGGCCTCGGCCAACTGTTTGGCCTGGGAGTCGTGGTCGATATAAACGTCGGGCATAACCATCGGCCGTACCTTCAGCCCGCTGTCGAGCAGGCCCTTCCAGGCGAGATGGTGCATGACCTGGGCGCTGAAACCGCCGATCGAGGCTTCCTCGATGGTGATCAGTACCTGATGATTCCGCGCGAGCTGTTCCAGCATGGCGGTATCGATGGGTTTGGCGAAGCGGGCATCGGCGACGGTGGTGGGGAAGCCGCGGGCGGCCAGTTCGTCGGCGGCCTTCATCGCGTCGGCGAGCCGGGTTCCCAGTGAGAGGATGGCGATGTTGGTGCCTTCGCGGACGATGCGGCCCTTGCCCAGTGTCAGGATCTCGCCGGCCGTCGGCAGGGCGACTCCGGTGCCCTCGCCGCGCGGATAGCGGAATGCGCTGGGCCGGTCGTCGATCGCGGCGGCGGTGGCGACGACGTGCATCAGCTCCGCCTCATCCGACGGGGCCATGATGACCATGTTGGGCAGACAGCCGAGGAACGAGAGGTCGAAGCTGCCGGCGTGGGTGGCGCCGTCGGCGCCGACATAGCCCGCGCGGTCCATCGCGAAACGCACCGGCAGCGACTGCAGCGCCACGTCATGTACGATCTGGTCGTACCCGCGTTGCAGGAAGGTCGAGTAGATGGCGCAGAACGGTTTCATACCCTCCGTCGCCATGCCGGCGGCGAAAGTCACGGCGTGCTGTTCGGCGATGCCGACATCGAACGTCCGGTCGGGGAATTGTTTGGCAAAGCGGTCCAGGCCGGTGCCGGACGGCATCGCGGCGGTCACCGCGACGATGGCCGGGTCCCTGGCGGCTTCCTGGATCAATGCGTCGGCGAACACCTTGGTGTAGCCGGGCGGTCCCGGCGGGGCTTTCGCCTGCTCGCCGGTGATGACGTTGAACTTGGAAACGCCGTGATACTTGTCGGCGGATCGTTCGGCCGGTGCGTATCCCTTGCCCTTTTGAGTGATGACGTGAACCAGGATGGGGCCGGTTTCCTCCGCTTCGCGCACATTGCGCAGGACGGGCAGCAGGTGATCCAGGTTATGGCCGTCGATCGGGCCGACGTAGTAGAAGCCCATTTCCTCGAACAGCGTGCCGCCCGTCAGGATGCCGCGGGCATATTCCTCGGCGCGTCCAAGCGTGCGTTCGATGCCGCGTGGGAAGCGTTTGGCCATGCGACCGGCGAGTTCGCGAAGCGTCAGGAAGCTGCGCGAGGACATCAGGCGGGAGAGATAGGCGCTCATGGCGCCGACGGGGGGCGCGATCGACATGTCGTTGTCGTTGAGGATGACGATCAGGCGGGATTTCAAGGCGCCGGCGTTGTTCATCGCCTCATACGCCATTCCGGCGCTCATGGCGCCGTCGCCGATCACGGCGATGACGTTGCGGTCGTCGCGTTTCAGGTGCTTGGCGGCGCGTTCGGCGTCGGTGGCCGCGACGTATTGCGCGGTCTTGAGGTCGCGGGCCACGGCCATGCCGAGGCCGGCGGAAATGGAGGTGGAGGAGTGTGCGGCACCGAACGGGTCGTATTCGCTTTCCGACCGCTTGGTGAAGCCGGACAGGCCACCGCCTTGGCGCAGCGTGCGGATCCGGTCGCGGCGTCCGGTCAATATCTTGTGCGGGTAGGCCTGGTGGCCGACATCCCATAGCAGGCGGTCGCGCGGGGTGTCGAAGACGGCGTGGATCGCGACGGTGAGTTCGACCACGCCCAGCGACGCACCCAGATGGCCGCCTGTTACAGAGACCGCATCGACCGTTTCCGCCCGCAACTCATCAGCGAGTTCGCGCAGTTGTTCGGGGGAAAAGTTACGCAAGTCCTCCGGGTATCGAACACGGTCGAGTAACGGCGTGCGAATCGGACTCATTGAATCTCCTGTTTCGGTCAGCTTCGCCGCGCGACGACGAAAGCAGCCAGGGCACGCAAGTTGGCTGCCCGTTCGCCAAACCCATCCAGATAGGCCGCGGCCTGCCCAGCGAGCATTTCGGCGTGGGAGCGGGCCAGATCCAAGCCTAATACCGCGACCATGGTTGCCTTTCCAGCCGCCGCGTCCTTACCGGCGGTCTTGCCGATCTCGGCGGCGTCGCCCTCCACATCCAAAACGTCGTCGGCGATTTGGAACGCGGCACCGAGATCGCGGCCATAAGCGGCCAGCAGATGACGCTGCTGGGCGCTGGCGCGTCCCAGGATCGCCCCTGCTTCCGCACTATATTGGATCAATCTGCCGGTTTTCAGCGCCTGTAGCCGGGTGACGGCGGGTCCGTCCAGTGTTTTGCCTTCCGCGGCCATGTCGATCATCTGGCCGCCAGCCATGCCGCGGGCGCCGGCCGCGGCGCCCAAGGCCACGACCAGTTCGCAACGGGCCTGGGGATCGGAGTGGGTATCGGCCTCGCCCAAGACCTCGAAAGCCCGGCATTGCAGGGCGTCGCCGGCCAGAATCGCGGTTGCTTCGTCGAACGCCTTGTGGGCGCTGGGCTTGCCGCGGCGCAGGTCGTCGTCGTCCATCGCCGGCAGGTCGTCATGCACCAGCGAGTAGGCGTGCAGCATTTCCACCGAGGCCGCCACGCGCGCGGCGCATGTCTGGTTCACGCCAAACAGGGCGGCTGTTTCCATCACCAGGAACGCGCGCAGGCGCTTGCCGCCGCCCAGTGTGGCGTAGCGCATCGCTTCGGCCAGGCGACCTTCGGCGCCTTCGACCGGGGGTAGAAGGGTATCAAGGGCCTGCTCCACCGCGGCGGCGGCGCGCGCCATTTCGGCTGGCAGGTCAATGTTTGAAAGCGAACTAACCGACGCCACCGCGAACCCCGTTATCAGCGACTCCACCACATGGGAGCCCATTGTTCTTTGGTTAACATGTTGGACGCCATCGTGCATGATAACCACGGCGCGACGTGTGTGATTGTTGCAAAATTGCCACGCGACCGGCGGGGGCAGCCACTTGTCCGGCATTGTGCGGAGCGCGGACCTGGCGCCGGAGCGAATATGCGGCGTTGCGGCAGAACTTCCGACCTGCCATATGCGGATTCGGTTAATCCAAACTTCCCCGGTCCGGTATCAACTCGGAGAGTGTCTGCATGATTCGCGTCGTTCTTGCCCAGCCCCGCGGCTTTTGTGCCGGTGTGGAGCGGGCTATCGAGATCGTCGAACGGGCGCTTAAGAAGTATGGTCCGCCGATCTACGTCCGTCACGAAATCGTGCATAACCGCCATGTGGTGGAAGATTTGCGCACCCGGGGCGCGGTGTTCGTCGATGAACTGGATGAAATCCCGCCCGGTTCGATGACCGTGTTTTCCGCCCACGGGGTCGCCAAGCGGGTGGAAGAAGCCGCCGCCGAACGCGGGCTTCCGGTGATCGACGCGACCTGCCCGCTGGTGGCCAAGGTTCACAACGAAGGCCGGCGGTATGCCCGCCAGGACCGCGAGATCGTGCTTGTAGGACATGCCGGCCATGCTGAAGTCGAAGGCACGGTCGGACAAGTTCCGGCCAAGGTACACTTGGTGCAGACTGTAGAGGACGTGGCGCTGCTGGACGTAACGGATCCGAACAAGCTGGCCTACATCACCCAGACCACGCTGTCGGTGGACGATACCCGCGGCATCATCCAGGCGCTGACCACGCGGTTCCCAACCATCGTTGGCCCGGATGTGCGGGATATCTGCTATGCGACGCAGAACCGGCAGCAGGCGGTGCGCGATCTGGCCCGGCAGGTCGATATGATCCTGGTCGTCGGTTCGCGGAATTCCTCGAATTCCAACCGGCTGCGCGAAATCGGCCAGGAATTGGGAAAACCATCGCATCTGATCGACGATGCGGGGGCACTGCGGGCCGAATGGTTCGAGGGTATCGCATCGGTCGGCGTGACCGCGGGCGCATCGGCGCCGGAAACGCTGGTGCAAGGCGTGCTGGAAGGGTTGAAGCAGTTCGGCGAGACCCAAATTTCTACCATGGACGGGGTGGCCGAGGACGTCCGGTTCCGCTTTCCCCCCCAACTTGTTGACGCATAAGGAATTCGTGTAGATGACCGTCCCGTTGAATCAGGTGCTGCGCGTCGGTGCCTATGTCGTCAAGCAGCACCTGATCGGGCGCAAGCGCTATCCGCT
>JAKBCJ010000247.1 GCA_021807975.1 Pseudomonadota bacterium
CCTCGGCCACCGCGCTGCGGCCGGCCATTTCGCCCACATCCTGGCTGAAGAACCCGATGGTGATGCCGCGATCGGTCAGCACCTGTCCGCCGTCCGGTTCCTCCTGTCCCGTGATCATGCGGAACAACGTGGTCTTGCCGGCGCCGTTGGGGCCGACCAGGCCGATCTTCTCGCCCTTCTGCAGCGCGGCCGAGGCTTCGATAAACACAAGGCGGGTGCCGTTCTGCTTCGTGATGTTGTCCAGGCGAATCATGGGTCCTCGGGCGGTCGGATCGGTTGCGCGGGCCTTATAGCAATCCGCCGGGGGAGTGAACCGCTGTTGGACACCGCGGCCAACGTTGTCTGTCCCCAGATGCCTTGCGTTAGATCAAGGCGGGAATGTCAGGGCAATGGCAGCGTCTTGGATCAATGACCGGGCTGCCGCCCGTACCAGTCACGAGAAAGCGACGACGCTCGTCGCTGGTTCATGTTCACGCCGATCGCTTGCCCGCCGGTCGCGACTATGGGCGGCGCACCTGTGAGGCCTGGCGAAACACCCCGGGCGATCCGCCCGTTTCGGAGACCCAACATGTCTGGCTCAGTAGCACGCGCCCACCGACCATTCCGAATTGTCTTCCTGATGCCGCTTATCAGCCTTTTTCTGACGAGTTGCGGCTATAACAATATCCCGACCTATCAGGAGCAAGCCAAGGCCAAGTGGTCAGACGTACTCAATCAATACCAGCGCCGGTCGGATCTCATCCCCAACCTGGTGGAAACCGTAAAGGGCTTCGCCAAGCAGGAAAGCGGCGTGCTGGAGGCGGTTACCGCGGCCCGGGCGACAGCGACGTCCGTCAAAGTTGACGCAGGCACGATCACCGACCCGGAGGCGTTCAAGAAATTCCAGGACGCACAAGCACAATTGTCCGGCTCGCTCGGCCGCCTGCTCGCAATCTCCGAGAACTACCCCGTTCTTAAATCGAACCAAAACTTCCTCGCCTTGCAGTCCCAGCTTGAGGGAACGGAAAACCGCATCGCCGTCGCCCGCCGCGACTACATAGAGGCGGTTCGCGTCTACAATACAGAGCTGAAGACGTTTCCTGGTTGGCTATGGGCGCGCCTGTTCTACTCCAGCTACAAGCCGATGGAAGAATTCACGGTTGCCGATAGTGTGAAGACGGCCCCAACCGTTAAGTTTTGAAAGGCCGGCCAGTGATCCGTCGCGCGGCATTCACACTCTTTGCCTGGCTCTGCCTGACCTGTGCCAGCATCGCGCAGACGACGGCGGTCAGTTCACTCACGTTCCCGCCTCTCACCGGGCGGGTGGTGGATGAGGCCGGGCTGCTTTCCCCGGCGGATCGTGCGTCGCTGACCATGTCGCTCGCCGATCTCGAGGCGAAAACGACGGACCAGCTTGTGGTCGTTACGCTAAAGTCGCTCCAGGGGACGACGATCGAGGACTATGGCTACCAGCTTGGGCGCCATTGGGGGATCGGTCAGAAGGACAAAGATTCCGGCGTCCTGCTGATCGTGGCACCCATCGAGCGAAAAGTCCGGATCGAGGTCGGCTACGGCCTTGAAGGCACGCTGACCGACGCGGCGACCAAGCTGATCATCGAGAACGCCATTCTTCCCGCTTTCAGAACCGGGAATTTCGCGGGCGGCATCAAGAGCGGCACCAATCTCATCATTCAGTTGCTTCGTGGCGACGCGGCGGGCCCCCCTCCCGCGCAGGTGCGGGCCGCCGGTTCAAGCACGCAGATGCCGGTCTGGCTTGTCATTGTTCTGGGCGTTGGAGGGGTTGGGCTCTTGATCTATTGCTCGATGGCGGGAGGCGCGTTCTGCCACGCGCTCTTGCAGATCCTTTTCCTGCTCATGCTATCCGGCCGCGGCGGAAACGCGCGTGACAGGCCGTCAAAATTCTCGGGAGGCGGCGGCTCCTTCGGCGGCGGCGGAAGTTCGGGAAACTGGTGAGGAAAGACGAATGATCACCGAGTCCGACAAATCCCGTGTCACCGCGGCGATCCGAGCGGCAGAGCAGCGCACTGCCGGGGAGATCTACTGTGTCATCGCCCGGAGTTCGGGCGATTACTGGCTTGTTCCAGTCGCATGGGCGGCTGCCGCGGCGTTGTTTGCTCCACTGCCAATGCTTGCCCTGACAGACTGGTCAGCGTCCGTGGTCTATCTTCTGCAAATCATCGCATTCCTGCTTTTGGGGATGGTCCTGTCGCACCCAAGCCTCCGGTTCCGGGTCGTGCCGCGCCAGGCTCGGCATGACCAGGCCCATGCTGAAGCCATGCGCCAGTTTTACGCGCACCAGATCGACAAAACCCAGCACCGCACGGGCGTGCTTATCTTCGTTTCGGCTGCAGAGAGGTATGTAGAGGTGGTTGCCGATGCCGGCATCAACGACAAAGTGTCGCGGATGGTTTGGGACGACGCGGTTCATGCGCTGGTGTCGGCGGTGAAGGACGGCCGTCCGGGGGATGGTTTCGTGGCGGCGATCGAACGATGCGGCGCGATCCTGGCTCAACATTTTCCGCCGGGAGCCCTGAATCGCGACGAACTGCCCGATAAACTGGTGGAGATCTGAGCGTCAGCCGGCGTCAGGACGGGGTCTTCCAGGCACGATTAGCCGCAACATCCGCTGCGCCGGTTACCCCCCGATCGCCATCCGCACGCATTTGCGCATCACCGACGGCAGCGCCGCATCGTCCAATGCGTCCAGTTGGTGCGCGAACCCCGCACCCTCGATCCGCGGCACCCGGGCGGCCAGCACGTCCAGGATCAGTTCAAAGTGGGTGAAGACGTGCCGCACCTGCCCCGCCGCGCGCCACGTCGCCGGCATCGGCGCGTCGGCCAGGGCGTCGTTCATCGCCCAGGGCGTGTCCCGCCACTCAGTGCCGGGCAGTTCGGTCATCCCGCCCAGCAGCCCCTTATACGGGCGAGTCCGCAGCAACACCCGGCCGGACTCGTCGGTTAGCCAGAAATGCACGCCATAGCGGACAGGCCGGGTCTTTTTGGGCGCCTTGCGGGGCAGAGAGGCCTGGATGCCCATCCGCCTCGCTTCGCAGGCGCCAATCCAGGGGCACACCGCGCACCCGGGCGCCGCCGGGGTGCAAACCCCTGCCCCCAGATCGAACATCGCCTGGGCGAAATCGCTGGGCCGGGCTTGCGCCGCCGGATCGGCACCAAGCCGCGCGGCAGCCTCACGCATTGCGGGTTTGGCGGCGGGCACCGGCTGCTCGATCGCGAACACCCGGGAAACGACGCGTTCCACGTTTCCGTCCACCGGCACGGCGGGGATGCCGAACGCGATCGCCCCGATCGCGGCGGCGGTATAGGCGCCGATGCCGGGCAGCGCCTGCAATCCGGCCAGATCGGCGGGAAACCCGCCTGCTTCCGCGACGACGGCCGCGCAGGCGTGTAGATTGCGGGCACGGGCGTAGTAACCAAGCCCGGCCCAGGCAGACAGCACGCTGTCCAGCGGCGCGGCGGCCAGCGCCTGAACTGTCGGGAACCGGCTTACGAACCGCTCATAATACGGTATGACCGCGGTGACGGTCGTCTGCTGCAACATGATCTCGCTCAGCCAGACGCGGTAAGGATCAGGGGTCTCGCCGGGCTCCGCCCGCCACGGCAACCGTCGCCGGTGGCGGTCGTACCAGTGCAGGAGGTCAGAGGCGGCGGCAA
The DNA here is from genome assembly GCA_021807975.1 of Pseudomonadota bacterium. GTDB lineage: Bacteria > Pseudomonadota > Alphaproteobacteria > Acetobacterales > Acetobacteraceae > Rhodopila. Next base: position 3,673 of record JAKBCJ010000247.1, read on the forward strand.
TGGCGGACGACGACGACACGCGTGACGGTATGGAGGGACGCGGCCGGTTCGTCTATGGGCCGCGCCCCATCGGCGCGTTGGTGCCCACGGTCACGCGGCCGGTTTTCAAACGCCAGAACCCGGCATCCGCCCAAATTCTAGCGGATTGGGAGGCCATCGTCGGTCCCAAAGTGGCATCGATGACCATACCGAGACGACTCGACCGGGGCGTGCTGACCATCGCCTGCGCCGGCCCGACGGCGATGGAACTGCACTATGTGGGCGTTGCGATGATCCAGCGGATCAACGCCCATCTGGGCGGTCAGCCGATTCATTCGCTGAAGTTCACCCAGGCCGGGATGCCTCGCAAACCCGTGCCGGGGTTCAAAAAGCCACCGGAGGCGGTGCTGGAAGCACAAGCCGCCGTCGCCAGCTTTCCCGACGGAGAGCTGAAGGACGCACTCGCCGCGCTCGGGCGGGTCGTCATCGGACGAAGCAAACACTCGACACGCCCCCCGAAGAAGCTGTAATACCAGATATAGAGGTTTCCATGACGATTTCTCGCCGTTCTCTACTAACTGTGGTACCAACCGGTTTTGCCCTCGCGGCGCTGGCCTCCCCGGCGCTTGCGCAGGACGACCCGCGTGCCGAACGGTTCATCGGCAAGCCCGACGCCAAAGTGGTGGTGGACGAGTACTTCTCGCTCACCTGCCCGCATTGCGCCGCGTTCGCGCAGGAAACCCTGCCGGACATTCAGAAGAACCTGATCGACACGGGCGTGGTGAAGTGGGTGTTCCACGATTACCCGCTGGATCAGGTCGCGCTGACAGCGTCGATGGTGGCCCGCTATCTGCCCGTGGATCGGTACGAACCATTTATCAACGCGCTGTTCGCGACGCAGAACCGCTGGGCATTCGCGCGCGGCGCCGACACCACCGCCGAACTGTGGAAAACCGCCGGCCTGGCGGGCATGAGCCGCACGACATTTGACAAGGCGCTGGGCGACACCGGCCTGCGCGACTGGATTATCAAGACCCAGCAGGAGGACACTAAGAAGCTGGGCATCGACTCTACCCCAACCTTCGTAATCGACGGCCAGAAGCACAGCGGGGAGATGTCCTACGACGCCTTCCGCAAGCTGATTCCGTCATAGGGAGTAGCCATTGCCGGTCAGTTTCCGCCGTATCCGCATCGCCGGGTTCAAAAGCTTCGCCGAACCCACAAGCGTAGAGATCCTGCCTGGACTGACCGGAATAGTCGGACCCAACGGATGCGGTAAGTCCAATGTGGTCGAGGCGTTGCGCTGGGCGATGGGCGAAAGCAGCGCCCGTAACCTGCGCGGCGGCGAGATGGAGGATGTCATCTTTGCCGGCACCTCCGGCCGGGCGTCGCGCAACATCGCCGAAGTGACCCTGTTCCTGGACGAAGCGGTCGGTCGCGCCCCGCCGCCGTTCCACGAACAGCCTGAACTGGAAATCGTCCGCCGGATCGAACGGGGCAGCGGTTCCGCCTATCGCATCAATGGCAAGGAAGCGCGCGCCCGCGACGTGCAGACGCTGTTCGCCGATCTGGCGTCAGGTTCGCGCGCCTCCGCCATGGTCAGCCAGGGCCGCGTGGGCGCGCTGGTCAGCGCAAAGGCGGAAGACCGCCGCCAGTTGCTGGAAGAAGCCGCCAATATCACCGGCCTGCATGCCCGCCGGCATGAGGCGGAGCTGAAACTGCGGGCCGCCGAGGCCAATCTGTCGCGCACCGACGACCTCCGGGCTCAGTTGGACAGCCAACTCGCCGGCCTGAAACGTCAGGCTCGGCAGGCCAGCCGGTACCGCAACATCTCCGGGTCGATCCGTGAGGCGGAGGCCGACCTGCTTTCGTTGCAACGCGCCCGGGTCGAAAAAGCCCGGGCGGCGGCGTCTGCGATTCTGCACCAAGCCCGGATCGCTGTTGCCGAGGCCACGGATGCCGCGACAGCCGCCGGTGCCTTGACCGCTGAGACGACGGCGTCGGTGCAGCCGCTGCGCGATATCGAGTCAAACGCCCGGACCATCCTGGAACGCCATCGCGTTTCGCAGGAGCAGGTGGCGGGCGAGGAACAGGCCGCGAAGGTGGCACTGGGGGAGGCGCAGCGCCGTGTCGGGCAAATCCGCCAGGACCTGACCTACGCCAGCCAGTTGCAGCGCGACGCCGCCGCCGCCGATCAGCGGTTGGGGACGGAAGAAACCAGCCTGACAGAAGCGGAAGCCGGGCATGAGGCCCGCGCCGCCGCCGCCGAGTCTGCCACGATCGCCGCCGCCGACGCCGTCCGCATCGCGGAAGCAGAGGCAAACCGAGCGACGGAGGCAGCGGCCGAGGCAAACGCCCGCGCTCAGGCGGCGGCGCAACTGCTATCGCAGGCCGAACACCGGGCAAACCGCTTCAACGAGCAGTTCCGATCCATTAGCCAGGACCGCGCCCGAATCGCCGCCCAGCAGGTCGATCCCGCCATTGTCGCACGCGCCACCGAGGACGCCGCCGAGGCCGAAGCCGCCATCGTGGCGGCCAGGTCGGCGGTGGAACAGGCGGAACAGGCCCGCGCCGCCGGGGCCGCCGCGCTGGCACAGGCGCGGGAAAAGCAGGCGACCGCCGACTCGGCCCGCGCACGGCTGGCTGCCGAGTCGCAGGCTCTGGCGGAAGTGCTGGCGGTCAAGGACGGCGAGCGTTGGCCGCCGATGATCGACTCCCTGACCGTCACCGACGGGCTGGAAGCCGCCCTTGGGGCGGTGCTTGGCGAGGAACTGACCTCTGCCCTCAATCCCGGTGCCGCGCGGCACTGGCGGGAACTGCCGGCGTTCGATCCGGCCCCGCCGTTGCCCGAAGGCGCCGCGCGCCTGACTGATTTCGTGCAGGGACCGCCTGCCCTCGCCCGCGCTTTGTCGCAGATCGGCCTGGTCGAAACCGATCAGCAGGGCATCGATAACCAGACCCGTTTGCTGCCGGGTCAGTCTTTGGTCTCACGGGCTGGCGCGATCTGGCGCTGGGATGGCTATACCATCCGCGCCGGCACGCCGACCCAGGCAGCCGTGCGGCTGCAGCAGCGCAACAGACTCGCCGGGCTGCGCACCCGGCTGGCCGCCGCGGAAGCGGAAGCCGCCGCCGCCCGCGCCGTCCGCACCGCGGCCGAAGCGGCCTCTCAGGCGGCCGTGACCGCCGAACAGACCGCCCGCACCGCGCGCCGGGAGTGGGAGCAGAAGCTGGAACGGGCGCGCTCCGGCCTGTCCACGCTGCGGAACCAGGCTGCCACCGCGACCGCCCGGCTTGCCGCCGCCGACGACCAGTTGGCACGTATCACCGTAGAGCGGGACGAGGCCAATGCCGCGCTGGCGGAGGTACGGGCAGCGAATACCACGCTGCCAGACATCGCCGAATTGCGGACAACGGTGGATCGAGCCCGCGCCGCATTGTCGGCCGCGCGGTCGCGGGAAGCGTCCGCGCGCGGGGAGCGGGATTCGCTGGCCCGCGAGCACACCGCCCGGACCAATCGCCGCCGGGTCATCGGCGCCGAACGCGC
>JAKBCJ010000248.1 GCA_021807975.1 Pseudomonadota bacterium
TCGGAAACCCTGGCCGAAGCGCTGGAGCGTTGGGACGTGCAGCGCACCGCCGATGAAGGGGTGAAGATATTCTACCGTGCCGCCCCGGGCGGTATCCCCACCACCGAGGCTTTCAGCCAGGCCCAGCGTTGGGATGCCCTGGACACCGACCGCGAGACGGGCGTGATCCGCGACCTGGAACACGCGTTTTCCAAGGACGGCGGCCTCGCTGTTCTTTATGGCAACATCGCGGAGGAAGGCTGCATCGTCAAAACCGCTGGCGTGGACGCGTCTATCCTTAAATTCTCCGGCCCCGCCCGGGTGTTCGAGAGCCAGGATTCGTCGGTCGCCGCCATCCTGGGCGGATCGGTGAAAGCGGGCGACATCGTGCTGGTGCGCTATGAAGGTCCGCGCGGCGGACCCGGCATGCAGGAAATGCTGTATCCGACCAGCTATCTGAAGTCCAAGGGCCTGGGCAAAGTCTGCGCCCTGGTGACCGATGGCCGCTTCTCCGGCGGGTCGTCCGGCCTGTCGATCGGTCACTGCTCGCCGGAAGCGGCCGAGGGCGGCACGATCGGCCTGGTCGAGGACGGCGATATCATTGAAATCGATATTCCAGCCCGTTCGATCCGACTCGCTGTTGCCGATGACGTGCTGGCGGCTCGGCGCGCGGCAATGGAAGCAAAGGGCGATGCCGCCTGGCAGCCCACGGAGAACCGCCAGCGCAAAGTGTCCACCGCCCTGCGGGCCTATGCCGCGATGGCGACCAGTGCCGCGCGTGGCGCCGTGCGCGACGTCAGTTCCATCCGCCGCAGGTAAATCGCGGTCAGGGGCGCCCATCGCCGGGCGCCCCTTTACCGTTCGGAAAGAACCCGTGAAGCCCGGGGGCGCGCGAGTTCCCTGTCTCTCCGCCTATTGCCGGCCGTTCCCCTAGACGATGCTCTGGCCGGTGCCCTGCCAATCCTTCAGGAACTGCGCCAGCCCCTTATCCGTCAGCGGATGGTTGAACAAAGACCGCAGCACCGCCGGCGGCAGCGTGGCCACATGCGCGCCCATCTTCGCGGCTTCGATCACATGCAGCGGCCCGCGCACCGACGCCACCAGAACCTCGGTCTTGAAGCTGTAGTTCTGGTACATCTCCACGATGTCGGAAATCAACTGCATGCCGTCCCAGCCGATATCGTCCACCCGGCCCACGAACGGGCTGATGAACGTCGCATTGCTCTTGGCCGCCAGCAGCGCCTGTGCCGCCGAGAAGCACAGCGTCACGTTCACCATCGCGCCGTCGTCGGACAGATGGCGGCAGGCGCGCAGGCCGTCCGGAGTCAGCGGCACCTTGATGCACACGTTGTCGGCGATTTTCCGCAGCACCGCTGCTTCTTTCATGATCTGGTCATACTCGGTGCCGGCGACCTCGGCGCTGACCGGGCCGGGCACGATGGAGCAGATTTCCTTGATCACTTCCTTGAAGTCGCGCCCCGACTTAGCGATCAACGACGGGTTGGTCGTCACGCCATCCAGCAGGCCGCTGCTCGCCAGCGACTTAATCTCGGCTAAATCGGCGGTATCGATAAAGAATTTCATGCCAACACTCCATTTTGCGGCTAAGCCATCAGGCTGCTGATCGCGATAACGCCGGTTATATAGGTTGTCACCCCCCCATCCCCACCTGTCTTTGGGCGACCAGCGCCGGATTCCGGTCCTGCTGCCGTTTCCGTTCCCCGGCCCGTTCGATTACCGCGTGCCGCCGGAACTCGATCCCCAACCGGGCGACCTCGTGCTGGTGCCGCTGAACCGGCGCGAGGAAGTCGGCGTGGTCTGGGACGCGCCGCCGGATGACGCCGTGCCGCCGCACAAACTGAAATCGGTCATCGGCATCCTGAATTCCCCGCCGATGGGCGAGTCCCTGCGCCGGTTCGTGGACTGGATCGCGGCCTATACGCTGTCCCCGCCCGGCGACGTGCTGGCGATGGCGTTGAGGGTCGTCTCTGGCGCCATCAAGCCCGTTGTGCTGTACCGCCGGTCGGACCCGTTGCCGCAAGCCCGCATCACCCCGCCCCGGCAGCGCATCCTGGACGTTCTGGCCAGACGAGAACCCTGTCCGGCGGCCGATCTGCTGCGCGAAGCCGACGTCAGCAGCGCCATCCTGCGCGGCATGACCGAATCCGGCCTGCTCGTCGCCGAAATGGCCGCCGCCAGCGCGCCGTTCCAGCGCCCCGACCCCGACCACACCGCCCCCGAGCTGTCGGCGCAACAGCAGATGGTCGCGGCGGCGCTGTGTAAATCTGTCACCGAACGATCATTCTCTGTCACGCTGCTGGACGGCGTCACCGGATCGGGCAAGACCGAGGTTTATCTGGAAGCTGTCGCCGCCTGCCTGCGCGAAGGCCGTCAGGCGCTGGTGATGCTGCCGGAGATCGCGCTGTCGTCCCAATGGATCGAGCGGTTTCAGCGCCGCTTCGGCGTTGCCCCCGCCGTTTGGCATTCGGACCTGCCGTCGCGCGTCCGCAAGATCACCTGGCAGGCCGTCGCCGAAGGCAACGCCCCCGTCGTCGTCGGTGCCAGGTCCGCGTTGTTCCTGCCGTTCCCCGATCCGGGTCTGGTGGTGGTGGACGAGGAGCACGAATCCGCCTTCAAGCAGCAGGATGGCGTGGTTTACAATGCCCGTGACATGGCGGTGGTGCGCGCCCGCCTGTCCGCCTGTCCGGCCATACTGGTATCCGCGACACCCAGCCTGGAGACGGTGGCGAATGTCGATGCCGGGCGGTATCTGCACCAGCGGTTGCTCAGCCGGCATGGCGGCGCGTCCATGCCCCGGATCGATCTGGTCGATCTGCGGGAGACTCCGCCCGAACGCGGCCACTTCCTGGCGCCGCCGCTGATCGCTGCTGTGCGCGAGACGCTGGAGCGGGGGGAACAGGCGATGCTGTTCCTCAATCGCCGGGGCTACGCGCCGCTGACATTGTGCCGGCATTGCGGGCACCGGATGCAATGCCCCAACTGCACCGCGTGGCTGGTGGAGCACCGCACCCGCGCCCAGTTGCTGTGCCACCATTGCGGCCATACCGTGCCGATCCCGCCCGAATGCCCGGTCTGTTCGGCCAAGGACAGCCTGACCCCGGTTGGCCCCGGGATCGAACGCATCACCGAGGAAGCCGCCCTGGTCTTCCCCGATGCCAGACGGCTGATCATGGCAAGCGACACGATCTCTGGCCCGCACGCCGCCGCCGCCGCCGCCCGGGCGATCGAGGCGCGGGAGGTGGACCTGATCGTCGGCACCCAGCTTGTCGCCAAGGGCTGGCACTTTCCGCATCTGACCTTCGTGGGCGTGGTGGATGCCGACCTGGGGCTGGCGGGCGGCGAACTGCGCGCGTCGGAACGGACGGTGCAGTTGCTGCATCAGGTGTCCGGCCGAGCGGGACGGGCGGAGGCGCCGGGGCGGGTGATGCTGCAGACGTTCATTCCGGACCATCCGGTGATGCAGGCGCTGGTGCAGGGCGATCTGGACGCGTTCATGGAAAGCGAGGCCGAAAGCCGGCGCGATGGCGAGTGGCCGCCTTACGGGCGGCTGGCGGCGCTGATCGTGAGCGCGGACTCCGCGATCATGGCGGACACGGTGGCGCGCGATCTGGGCTGGGCGGCGCCGAGGGGGGACGGGATCGTGGTGCTGGGTCCGGCGCCGGCGCCGATGGCACTGCTGAGGGGACGGCACCGGCGGCGGCTGCTGCTGAAGGTGCGGCGGGATGTGTCGATCCAGCCGATCCTGCGGTCGTGGCTGGCGTCGGTGAAGGTGCCGCGCGGGGGGAGGGTGGACGTGGATGTGGACCCGATTTCGTTTCTTTAATGTGGGAGTTCGGGTCGGTCATGATGTTTTGGTAGGTGCGGGCGTGCCCTGAGGGGCAGGCGTGTCTGACGGCGGCCGGGGTCTGCTATCGGGCATCGTTGCTTTGGCCGCTTCCCAACATCTTTTCTGCGATAAAGGAAATTACGTGCTAATCGGCGCGGCCTTTTCATGTCCGCCGGATAAGCCGCTTTATGGTAAGACGTGCCTGCCTCCCCGAATCAGAGCACACATCCCGTTACCGCCACCGTCGCGAATAAAATTCGTTCTGAGCGAATTTTATGGTTGCGACTCGGTGTCCTGACGTGCTCTATTCGAGTGGTCAACCACTGAGGGAGTTCTGCCATGAGTAGGGCCGGGATTCGGCCCGTGGAGGGATAAAGGCCCTCTGTCTTCCGTCAAGCGTCAGGCGCGACGCGGGGCGGGGGCGCGGCCGGCAGCGTGCCGCGCCCGTGGGAACTGGGCTTAAACCGTCACCAACCCGTGCACCTCGTCTGCGGCAGCACTTGGCAATCCCGCCAGGTGGGATGGAGGGCAAACCGATGAGTAATCGGTCAGTGGATGACAGGCGACGGGGACCGAAGCGGAAAAAGCAGCCAAGCATATGGCTTTGGTTGTGCAATCCGCAGGTGCTGAAAGCGGTGATTTCAGGGGCGCGGCTTGCCGATACCCTGGTCCGACTGGTGAAAACTTGGATCGGATAGAGTCACTGGGCGCTGGAAAGGTCGAAGCTCAGTATTCCAGTTCTCTCAAATGAAATGGGAATGTCTATGATCGGCGATGCACTGAGAATAATCCGTATTTTCCATGATCGCCGCCAGAACGAGCTTGCCGACAAACTCGGTGTAGCTCCGTCTCACCTGTCGGAAATCGAGAAAGGGAAGAAGCAGCCCACGCTGCAATTGCTCGAAGCGTATGCCTCCGAGTTCAAAATGCCCGTCTCGTCGATCATGTTTTTTTCCGAGCAGATGGGAGAGGGAACGTCGGATCGTATTCAGAATCAGATATCTAAAAAAGTGCTGGCACTACTTAATTTCATCGCAGTGCGGTCGGCTCGAGAGGAGACGGCACAGTGAGAGCCTATCATCCTCTCAACCAGTCACTGCTGTATAAAATTACCACTCGTCGCAAGCTTGCGGCGGTTTTCGGAATGACTGAGGCTGCATTGCAGTCGATAATCGCAATGCCTAAGCCGTTTTCCTCTCGTGACTTAGAAATCACGCGGAACGGCGTCACCAAAGTCCGCCATGTGCAGGAACCACGCGGCCCCCTTAGACCCGTACACAACAGGGTCCGGCGGCTTCTATCCCGTATAGAGCCACCAGCATTTCTGTTTTGCCCGGTGAAGGGACGCTGCTATGTTACAAACGCCGCGTTGCATGCTGGCGCTAAAGAAATTCGAAAACTTGATATTCAAAAGTATTTCCCTTCGACGCCAGAGCATCGCGTTTATTGGTTTTTCAATACCGTCATGCAGTGCAGCACAGATGTTGCGTCCATCTTGGCTAAACTGCTGACCGCCGACGGCCACCTTGCAACTGGCAGCACCGTCAGCCCCATCCTTTCCTACTATGCCTTCCGCGATATGTGGTTGAACATCGCGGATATCGCACACGCAGCTGGGTGCACATTAAGTGTATACGTAGATGATCTGAATATTTCAGGCGATCATGTTCCAGAATCGCTGATGTGGAAGATTAGGCAGCAAGTGCACAGCCGTGGTCTTGGCTATCACAAAGAGCGCCATTTCCATGGCGGAAAAGGCGAAGTCACCGGTGTATTCATCAGGAACGGACAAGTCTTGTTGCCCAATCGGCAGCGAAAGAAAGTCTATGATCTTCGTTCGGCACTGAGAGAAGCGACAGACCCGATAGAAGTAGATAGCTTGCGTCGTAAGCTTCAAGGCTTGCTAACTCAACAAAAGCAAATTCAGAACTACGCACCCAACCGCGATATCGTCGCCACACACACGTTGTAGCTGCGCGCCAACTCTTTCAGCCTAGCACCCTCCGCGCGTCGTCGCCGCGCCTCTGCCTGCTGCTGTGGAGTGAGTTTGGAGGGGCGGCCCATATGCTGCCCGCGTGCCTTGGCGCGGCCTCGGCCTTCCGCCGTGCGAGTGCGGATCAGATCCCGCTCAACATCCGCCAGCCCGCCAAGCACGGCGATCGTCAGGCGGCCGGTGCTGGTCGATGTGTCGGCCCACGGCTCCGCCAGCGACCGGAATTGCGCGCCCGCGTCCACGACACGCTTGACGATCCCGAACAGGTCGAAGGTCGAACGCGCCAGCCGGTCGATCCGCGTCACTGTCACCACGTCGCCGGCAACCAGGCGGTCGAGCATGCGCAGCAACTCGCGTCGGTCGGCCTTCGCGCCGCTGACCTTCTCCCGGTAGATGCGCGTGCAGCCGGCCGCCTTCAGCTGTTCCAGCTGGGCGTCGAGCGTCTGCCCGTTGGTGCTGACGCGGGCATAGCCAAGGTGCCGGTTTTCAGGGTCAATTTCGGTCACATCTTCTGGAAAGACTAACCCATTGGACCGGGCTGGGCAAGCGGAGTTTCCGAAAGTCTTGAGGCGCGCCAGGCGTCGCGCAACTCCTAAGTTACGCGACATCTTCGGCTCCGGCAAAAATGACTCTACCCAACCAGATGAAGGGGCACGAAAACTCGCAGGACTAGTCATTCGCGACGCCGATTTGCAGAGGTTCTGCCCCCGCCGTCGGAGCCGTTCATTAGTTAATTTGACTATCCCCCGGCCACTTCACCGAGGTACCTTGTGGGGTAGGCCTGTGCCACGATATGAACCCGTTACGCGTATCACGCCAAATTTAGGAGGAATACCGCATGGAATTCACGTCACGCCTCATCGACAAAAAGATCATGGGCGTGAACGTCGGCGCGGACATGACGATCGCCGAGTATCTCAAATTCGCGCCTGGCATTCTTGATAAGAATGAATATCAACGTCGGCGCGTAAAAAGCTCGGGCAAGACCTATGATTTGCTCCGCAAAGATCTGATCCAGGGCTGCGTCATGCCGCCGATCATCCTTGCAGTCACTAATGCCTATGGAAGCGAACTCGAGACTCTGGTCAGCGACTCAATGGCCAATGGCCAAAACTTCGATGGATGGGCTAAAATCGAAGGGTTCATTCGCCAAGCGGCCACCGATGGCGAACTTCTCATCCTCGACGGTTTGCAGCGCTCGCTCACAATCGAGGGAATTGGCTCTGGCCGTGACGTCGAATTAAATCAGGCCGAGAAAGAAGCATTCTTGAATCATAAGATTCGCGTCGAGGTCTATGTCGGTCTTTCGAAGACCGGTATCCTCTATCGCATGCTGACCCTCAATACGGGACAGACACCGAT
>JAKBCJ010000249.1 GCA_021807975.1 Pseudomonadota bacterium
CGGAATACTCTCGCCCCGCTCATGAAACCCGACAGAATGGTTCGACGAAGCAAAAATCACCCGCGCCTTCTCCCGCCGCGCCGCCTCATAGATATGGTACAGCCCACGGATATTCGGGCCGATAACCTCCTCGAACGGCCGTTCCACCGACACCCCGCCCATATGGATAATTGCCCCGCACCCCTCGGCCAGCCGCAAGATCGCCACGCCATCGCACAGATCGGCCTTGGTGAAGGTCGCACCGGCCGGAACCGGATCGGGAAACGGCACGATATCGGTCAGCACCAGCCTCCACCCCAACCCACCCAGCCACTTGGTCAGCGCCCGACCGAGCGCGCCGGAGGCTCCGGTGAGAAGAACGGGTTTGGCAGGCGTGTCAGTCATGGCATGCTCCTTCGATTCGCAGCGGAGGCATCATGCGCAGGATCGACGAACTCGCCCAGGCCCTGGAGTCGGGCACCATCACCAGCCGGTCGCTGATCGAGGAGTCGCTCTCCCGCATCGCCGACCCCGATGGCGAGGGCGCCCGCGCCTTCATCAAAGTCCACGCCGACCAGGCCCGCGCAATGGCCGACGCCGCCGACCTCCTGCGCAAAGCGAACCGGTCGCCCGGCCGTTACGCCGGCATCCCGATCGCGCTGAAAGACCTGTTCGACATCGCGGGCGAACCGACTCCGGCCGGGTCCGCCGTGCTGGCCAACGCCCCCGACGCCAAGGCCAACGCCCCGGTCGTCGCGCGCATGCTGGCCGCCGGCTTCATCCCCGTCGGCCGGGTCAACATGACGGAGTTCGCGTTCTCCGGCCTCGGCATCAACCCCCACTACGGCACCCCGGCCAGCCCATGGGATCGCGCCTCCCGGCGAATCCCCGGCGGCAGTTCGTCGGGCACGGCCGTTGCGGTGGCCGACGGCATGGCCGCCGCCGGCTTGGGCACAGACACCGGCGGATCATGCCGCATCCCCGCCGCCTTCTGCGGCATCGTCGGTTACAAGCCCACCGCTCGGCGGATCCCCATCACCGGGGTCCTGCCGCTGGCCCCGTCACTGGACTCGGTCGGCCCGCTGGCGCCAAGCGTCGCCTGCTGTTCGGCGATCGACTCAATCCTGGCCGGCGAAACCCCCAACGCCCCAGCCCCCGCCAACCTGAACGGCCTGCGTCTGGCGGTGCCAGAGAACATGGTGCTGGACGGCATGGACACCACCGTTGCCGCTGCCTTCGACAATTCCCTGTCCACACTATCGGCGGCCGGCGCCCGCATCGTCCGGGTCCGCTTCGACGATTTCGACGCGCTGCCGGCGGTCAACGCCAAAGGCGGCTTCGCCGCCTCGGAGGCCTACGCCTGGCACCGCTCCCTGCTCGCCGCCCGGGGCGGCAGCTACGATCCGCGCATCCGCGTCCGCATCGCGCGCGGCGAACACATGAGCGCGGCTGACTACATCGACCTGCTGAACGACCGCGCGCGGTTGGTTGCCAGCTTCGATCGCGCCACCGCGCCATACGACTGCTTGCTAATGCCCACCACCCCGATCGTCGCACCGCGCATCGCGGACCTGGAGGACGAACGCCTCTACAACAGCATCAACATGCTGATTCTCCGCAACACCGCGATGGGCAACTTCTTTGACCGCTGCGCCATCTCGGTCCCCTGCCACCGCCCGGGCGAGGCCCCAGTCGGCCTGATGCTGATGGGCGAAACCATGGGCGATGCCAAACTGTTCGGAATCGCCGCGGCGGTGGAGGCCGCGCTGGCGTAATTCCTGCCGCGGCGTTCAGGCAAACGAGCAAGCCATTTCCGGGCTGCGCCCCTGACATCGACCGAAGATGCCGGGGGCAGCCGTGTTAGCCCGTCAGCCTCTCGCTCTAAACCAAGGCCTCGATTGGATGGTGCGGGATGGTTCCCATATAACGGTCCAGCACCTCGTCCGCCGGGCCGTCGGCCATCACCTTGCCCTGATCCAGCCACAGAACGCGGGAACACCACTGACGGATGATGTCATTCTGATGGCTGGACAGCACCAGGATATCGGCGCCGCGCACCATTTCCTCCAGCCGCGCCTTGGCCTTGTCCATGAACACGGCATCGCCGGCCAGGAACCATTCGTCCATCAGCAGGATCTGCGGCTTGATCGCGGTGGCGAGCGCGAAACCCAGCCGCACCACCATGCCGGCCGAGTATATGCGCACCGGCAGGTCCAGGAAGTCCGACAGTTCGGCGAACTCCGCCACATCTTCTTCCAGGCGCGGCAGTGCCGATCGGGGCAGCCCGTTGTACAGGCCGCGCAGCAGGATATTCTCCCGCCCCGTCAGTTCAACGTTCATCCCCAAATTGGGGTCCAGCAGGGCATTCAGGCTGCCGCGCACCCGCAGACTGCCCAGCACCGGTTCGTATATCCCCGCCAAAACCCGCAGCAAGGTGGTTTTGCCCGCACCGTTGGAACCAACCAGCCCCAGGCGGTCGCCGCTGTTCAGACGCAGGTCGATGTTGGTCAGGGCTTGCACCACCACACGTTGCTGCTTGTCCTGCGCCAGACGCCCGGACGCCGCGGCCACGACCATCTTCTTCAGGCTGCGGGAACTGCCATGATACAGCGGGAACAGGACAGAGAGGTTCTTGACCTCGATCAGCGCGTCAGACGGCATGGTTCAAACCCAAAACGCGAGGCGGCCGCGTGCCCGGACGAAAAACGCCCAAGAGATCGCGCACAGGATAACACTATAGGTGCCCGCCCCCAGCCAGGTGGAGACCTCGAGGCCGGAACCCAGGATCGGGCCGCGCACGATTTCCAGCAGGTCGTAGAATGGGTTGAACGCCAGATGGGCGATACCGGACGCGCTCAGCTGGCTGGGTTTCCAGATCACGGGCGTCACGAAGAACGCGATTTGCATGATGCTGTTCACGATCGGCTGGATATCGCGGAAGCGGGCGCAGAATCCCCCCAGCAGCAAGGTCAGCGCCAGCGCATCGACCGCCCACACCAGCAGCCCCGGGAGGGCCATCAGCGAACTGACATTCGGCCACATCCGGAACACCGCGAACACGACGACGATCACCACGATGTTGTGACCCAGCACGATGGCGTTGCGGATAAGCCCGCGCATGGAAAACACGAAAAACGGCATGCGCACCGACCGGATCACACCCTCGGCATCGGTGAACACGGTACACGCCTCCGACACCAGCGCGGCGAGGAAGCCCCACAGCACCTGCGACAGCGCCAGGAACGGCAGATAGTCCCGGAGTTCGATCTTAAAGAGCGTCGAATACAGGAAGCCGAGCGCAGCGACCATCACGCCGGTTGAGATCGTCAGCCAGAACGGCCCCAGCATTGACCCGCGGTACCGCAGCCGGATGTCCAGCCAACCCAGTGCCCAGGCCAAGCGCCACAGCCGCATGCCCCCGACTAGGTCGGCCATCGCCCAGCGATTGCGCGTGGCCATGGTCATGTCCGCCAGCAGGTTCAGTTCCGCGGGGGGGGCGATCGTTGTCACAGCGCTGCTCATATCGCGGGGCGCTTACCCGATTCAGCGCGGCGGCACAACTCAAGCCTGCTGCCCATACCGGTGCCGCGATCGTGACGGATCGCCGTGCCGGCGCGCGCGGCTCGCGTCGCGCCCCGGGCCGCGTCCGGCACCCGATTTGGAAACCGCCGGGCCGGATTGCGGGGAATCTCACACGGGCGAGATGACTTGCTAGAAAGATGGAATTCAGTTAAGGCCTTAGACACCGTTCCTGATGGTTTGGATAAGCGGCCACCGCGTGTTGGCCGCTGGTCTGTTTGTTTGTCGCGCCGCCACGGAGACACGTTTGTATGATCGCTTCGGATCGATTTGTTACGTTCCGCCGTCTCCGTGCGTTTGGCACCATTGCCGCCGTGACCGCCCTTGCCGCCTGCGGGACCGTGCCGCAGCAGGATGCACTGCAGGAATCCGCCCGCTATGCCGCCCACGCCAAGCATGACTACACGCCGCCGGGTCCGGCGGAAGATCCGTGGGGTCCCTATATCCGGGAAGCCTCCGCCAAATTCGATGTGCCGGAGATTTGGGTTCGATCGCTGATGCGCCAGGAGTCGGGCGGTAAGGAATATCTGAACGGCGCGCCGATCACGTCCGGCGCCGGTGCAATGGGCCTGATGCAGGTGATGCCGGGCACGTACGACGAATTGCGCGACCGTTACAATCTGGGCGACGACCCGTTTAATCCGCACGACAACATCATGGCCGGCGTCGCATACATGCGTGAGATGTATGAGCTGTATGGCACCCCCGGGTTCCTGGCGGCCTACAATGCCGGTCCCGCCCGCCTGGACGACTATCTGGCCAATCTCCGCCCCCTGCCCGATGAAACGCGCCACTATGTCGCGGCGATCGGGCCGAATTTGCGGGGCATTTACCCCATCAACCGTTCCGCGGCCGACGAGCTGGCCTATAACCAGTTGCCGACGAATATCCCCGGCGGCAAGCGCTACAGCCGTCCGGTGATGCTGGCGGGCGCACGTCCCGGCAGCGGCGGACATGTTCCGAAGCGCGTGCCGGTGGAGGTCGCCATGCTTCCCGATACCGCGCATCGCGGCGGTGCCGCGGCCAACCAGCAGTTCGCGTTGGTGACTCCGCCGGCACCGCCTCCGGGACCATCGCATGGCAGTTTCATGATCGCTTCGGCCAATGCCGCCGATGCCGCCCCCGTGCGGCGCGGCCCGGCAGCCCCCGGACAGTGGGCTATTCAAATCGGGGCCTTTGCCAGTCAAGGTCTGGCGCGCGGGGCTCTCGGCGCGGCACACGGCCATGCCCGGGTGGAACTGGCCGTCGCCCATCCGTTCGTCGCCAGCGTCCATCAAGGGCACTCGGTTCTTTGGCGTGCCCGGATGACGGGCATGTCGCGCGAAACCGCGGTTCAGGCGTGCGAGAAGATCACCCACGCCCATTCAAGCTGCATCGTCCTGTCGCCCGACGCACAGTCTTAGCGGCAGTCCGCGGCCCGGAGTCCACCGGGCCGCGACTCGGGACTTAAAGCGGCTTCAGCGGCGGGGTTTCGCCTTCCGGCAGCGGGACGCGGGCCACGTTCAGCACCATCGACACCAGGCTGTAGTAACCGACGGCACCGACCATATCCATGACGCCGCGTTCGCCAAACCGAGCCATGGCGGCGCCATAGGGGGCGTCGGAAACCTGGCCGGTGGACAGCAGGTCGGTCACGAATTCATAGACGATGGTTTCATCGCTGCTCATGTCCGCCGGGCGCTGGCCGACGGCAACCGCATCCAGGATCGCGGGGTTCAGACCGGCATCGATGCCAAGGCGGCGGTGGGCATAGAACTCATACTGGGCACCCCATTTGCGCCCGGCCATGCAGATCGCCAACTCGTTCAACGGCGCGGGCAGCGACGTGCCAAAACGCACATAGGCGCCGACGCGCTGCACCAGGTCGCACAGTACCGGGCTGCGCAGCAGGGCGTTGAAAGGGCCGCGCAGGCCGGCACCGCGCGGGCCGGACTGGATGGATTCGACGACGGCGCGCTGCTCGTCGGTCATCTCTTCCGCGGTCAGGGTTGGGAAACGGGTCTCGGACATCAGGTGTTCTTCCCTTTGGAAAGGCTCACGGACAGGCGAAGTGCCGTCGGGTTTGGTTATAGACCGGGTTGGCCGGTTGAACGAGGGCCCGGATCGCCCGCCGATATGCATTGAAATTCTTGCCGGTCGTTGTTGCAATGGCTACCCACCTTCCACATGACCATCGCATTCAGGGCCACGCCCGCGCAAAGAGAGTTCGTCACGCTGGATGGCTTGCGTGGCGTGGCCGCGATCATGATCGTCATCCGTCACGCTCCGCCGTTCCTGTGGCAAAATCTCACCGGACCAACCGGCGTGTTCTGGGAAAGCTATCTGGCGGTCGATTTCTTTTTCGCACTCAGCGGCTTTGTGCTCGCCCATGCTTATGGTGTCCGCCTGGAACATGGCATGACGGTTCGGCGCTTCTTCATGGTCCGGATGGTCAGGCTCTATCCGCTGTATTTGCTTGCCTGCGCGATCGGGATCGTTTTCGTCGCCGGGCGGCTGGTCGCCGGTAAAACCGGGCTCCCGGCCGCCGCGCCGGACGTGATCTCGGCACTGTTGTTCCTGCCCAACCCGACCAGCCCAAGCATGCTGTTTCCGCTGAATTCGCCGGCATGGTCGCTGTTCGATGAGATCGCGGCGAACCTTGTCTTCGCCGTGACCGCCAGACACCTGACGACCCGCCGACTGGCCGCGTTCGTTGCCGTCGCCGCGGTTGCGCTCGGCGTGTCGTCGGCGTTCGGATGGTTCGGCTTCGGTACGGCTCTCGGCGCCACGATGGACGGTGGGACACTATGGCATTCGATCGGCGCCGGTCTGTTGCGTGTGGCGTTCTCGTTTTCCGCCGGTGTGCTGCTCTACCGCCTGCGGGGCATGACCGCGTGGCGTCCGCGCCTGCCGCCAACGCTGCTCGTGGGCATATTGATATTGACGCTGGGATGCGGACCGACCGGGGGGTTGCAGTCAATTTACGATATTGTATCGACCTTGGTCCTGTTCCCGACCATGATCTTCATCGGGGCGGACAACAACCCCGGGCCGCGGGCGGAACGAGCGTTTGCCTGGATGGGCGCGATCTCCTATCCGATCTATGTGCTGCAAATGCCAATCTACGCCTGGTGTATCTACGTGTCCTACTCCATCGCGCTACGGCGGACCGGCAGCTATGAACATATCCCCCGCCTGTGGGGGATGGCCAGCGTGGTACTTGTCGTGGCGGTTGCCATCGCCGCGAACCGGTGGTTCGACCAGCCGGTTCGTCGGTGGTTGACCGCTGTTCTGAATCGCGGCCACGGGGCGGACCGACGGATACGGGTGGGCATTGAGGCCCGTTCCATGTCCGGCGCGGAGCGTTTGGCGGGCCGCATGTCCAAGCCAGATATCGAATAGATCAACCGTACATACCGAAGCGTGGCGAAGGGACTGAACCCCGCGCCACGCCCCATCAAAGTCATTCAAACGGGGCTTGTTAGAAGCCCTCGCGCTCCAGCCGCTTACGCTCCAGCTTCCTGGCGCGGCGCACGGCCTCAGCCGCTTCGCGTGCCCGGCGTTCGGACGGCTTTTCATAATGCCGGCGAAGTTTCATCTCGCGGAAAATACCCTCCCGCTG
>JAKBCJ010000250.1 GCA_021807975.1 Pseudomonadota bacterium
CCGCATCCTTGAAAGCGGAGTCATGCAGCCAACCGGAAACCGGCAGCGCCAGGATCAACCCATACAGAACGACATGGGCTGTATGGGCCGCGGCCCGCTCGACCCGCCCATACGATTCCGGCAGCGGCGGTGCCGGATGCGCCAGCCGCCAAAGGATTCGCAGCAACACCAGCCCGATCGCCGTCAATCCGATCGATTTGTGCAGGTCGATCGCCGGCCGGACCCAGGTGTCCGGCAGCAATTCGGCGGTATAGCCCAGCCCCGTATTGACGACGATAAGGGCCGCCACCAGCCAGTGGAGTAACGCGGCAACGCGGGTGTAGCGCGAAACGGGTTCAGTCATAATTTCGGTCATCGCCTTGATATTCGCTGTCTTGTCCTATTTGCAAGCAGGTGGGCGCATCCGGCCCGCCGTGAGGCCGCGACCACCCGCATGACCATCGAACTCGACCGCATCCGTCACGCTGTCTCGCCGCGTTATACGGCGCCGCCAACGCCGCCGGGCGCCGTTGCGATCCATGCCGGGGTTGCGGTGCTGTGGATTGCGCTGTTCGCCCGGGCGTTCGGGGCCGCCAGCATTTTCGCCTGGTCGGTCGGTCTCGCTTATATCGCCTACGACACCGCGCTGCTGATTTTCGTATTCCTGCAGACCCTGCCGCTGTTGCCGCGGGAAAGCACGCCGCGATCGGTGCCCCTGCCGACCCTCGGCGTAATCGTGGCAGCCCGAAACGAGGCGTCCGTATTACCGGGCACGCTCGCCGCATTATTCGCGCAGACCCGGCCGCCGGACGCCGTGGTGATCGCCGATGACGGATCCGACGATGGCACCGCGGCGCTTCTGACGCGCGAATACGGCCTGGCGATGCCGGAGCTTGGGCACATGAGTGCCGCGTCGGAGCACTTTCCTGGCTTGCACTGGCTTCGTCTGCCGCACGGCGGCAAAGCACGGGCGCTGAACGCGGCAATGACCGGTATGACGACCGAACTGGTGCTGACCGTCGATTCCGACACGATCCTGGAACAAGGCGCGATCGCGGCGATGGGCCGGGCCTTCGCAACCGACCCGGCGCTGACGGCGGCCACCGGGGTATTGTTTCCAGTCTGTGGGCCAACTGTCAGCGGCCGGCTCTTCCAGTGGTTCCAGACCTACGAATATATGCGCAATTTCCTGTCGCGCTACGCCTGGGCTCGGCAGGACGGATTATTGCTGATTTCCGGCGCTTTCGCCGCCTACCGGCGCCGGGCGGTACTGGACGTGGGCGGCTTCGATACCGACTGCCTTGTCGAGGACTATGAACTGACGCATCGGCTGCGCGATTACGCCGTGACGCACGGCTTGATCTGGCGGACAGGCGTTATAGGTGGCGCCCGCGCCCGCACGGACGCACCCGCGACGATCGCCGCGTTTCTCGGGCAACGGCGGCGCTGGTTCGGCGGTTTCCTACAGACCCAGCTTTGGTATCGCCACATGGTTGGCAATCCCCGGTACGGCCGCCTGGGTACCCGGATGCTACCGGTGAAGGCATTCGATACGATGCAGCCGCTGTATGGGCTGACCGGCGCAATCCTGCTGCTGGGCGCGTTGGCCGCGGGACAATCCACCGTGCTGGCGCCCGCCGCGGGCGTAATTGCCGCCAAGATCGCACTCGACCTGCTGTTCTACCTCTGGTCACTTCTGCTCTACCGCCGCTGGGCCGGGCAACTGGCTAGAACCAATGTCGCACTGGCCATTCTGGCGGCACTGATCGAACCATTTACGTTCCAAATCCTGCGGCACGGCGGGGCCGCGCTGGGTTGGGTGTCGTTCCTGACCGGACAGCGCCAATGGGGATCGCAGGCCCGCGCCGGACTTGGCCGGCAGCCCTCGGCGGAAAAGGCTGGCTAACGCGATCCCGCAAGGCCGCGCGCGCCGCGACAGGAAGGACCGCTGTTATTCAGGCGGGCCGAATCGCCGCCAGAGCAAGGCGCACGTCGCGCCAACTGGCGCAGACGCCGCCAATCTCCCGGGTGAAGTAGTCGTAGAACTCATCGAGCCAGCCCAGGAACTTCGCGAGATCCTGTTCGTTGCGAACGTAGGGCGTGTTGCCGGGTTCCAGCGACGGGCTGTGATAGGTCAGCACAAAGACCTTATGGCCATTCGCCACCATATGTCCGACCAGACGCTTGGCCTCGCCGATCGTGATTCCTTCCGGGGTGAGTTTGATCCGTTCCAGCAGGCCCAACCGGGACATCACCGACGGAAACCCGGCCGCCTCGCTGAACCGGCCGAAGACGCGCGACTTCAACTTGTGCGGCAATCCGGCGGCGCGTCCGACGATCGCCGCGGTGACCGGTAATTCGAGTATTTTATGCGCTGCATCGATCCAATACGGATTTGCATCCATCGCGCGAAAGTCCGGGCCGCCCCTGGGGGCAAAATTCCAGGCCGGGACCACGCTGCTGTCGGCCTCGTAACCGAAATGGCTCAACACCCCGCCCGTATTGGGACCTACGCCATAGCGGCCGGCGCGGAAAATCCGCGGCGTGCAACCGAATACCTTGGTTAACTCCTCCGTCAGAACCTGTATCTTCGCAAACTCCAGAGCAGGCGGCAGGTTGCCCTGATAGCTGTTGTGGGTCGAAACATATTCGACGAATGGCGGCGTCACCCACGGATGGAGTTGCGCGCCGATTTCGCAGTCCCCGCTTTGCAGCAGTTCCTTCAGCGGCGCCCTGCCTTCATCCTGCGATGCCACCGGATGATCGACCATGTAAGTCGGCACGGCTCCGTAACGCTCAAACACGCGGTGTGCGAGGTGCTGGGACCGCATCGATGTTACGTCGGTTGCTGCCCGGGAGAACGGCCGGGTCCAATCGAAATCCTCCTCGGCATCGATGGTGGTGATCAACATCGGGCGTTCCAGGCCCTGCTCGTTGACGGGCGCGTGGAACATCGGGTCCAGGATCGATACATGGCGCGGGACCGACTCCGGTTGTTCATCCAATTCGAACGCGGGGGCGGCGTTGGCCGGCAACGATGTGCCGGCGCGAACCGTATCGCGCTGTTCCAGCATCCGGACGGTGGCGCGGCGCATATCCAGCACCGGCGCGGGCATTGCAGCGACCGCCAAATGCAACAAATTCCGGCTGCTTGGGGATTCCCTGAAGGCGCGGCCGAGCAGCTTGCGGGCGGTTGGGATGTCGCGCTCGAAGAGGGCTTTGCGGCCGAAATCGACGATAATTTCGTTTCGCTTCTGCTTAATGACGGCCTCGGGAAGCGACAGACGTTCGCCAATATCGTCCACGTTGAACAACGAAGCCCGCAAGAACCGTTCGGAATTCGACGAAATGCCGATGCCCCGGGTATAATGAACCAGTATATGCGGACATGTAACGATTTTCCACGCCGACGCCGCGACCCGGATCCACAGATTGTAGTCTTCAACGCTGATCAGTTCGCGCGCTTCGTTGAACCCGCCCAGCGCTTCGAACGCCGAACGGCGCAGCAGAACCGACGAATTGATGATCCAGTTGCGATCCCACATATGTTCGAAGGTCAGCCGCGCGGGGACCGCGTCGTTGCGATGGTCGGGCAGACAGTGGATCATCCCGGCATCGGCCTCGGCGGCCAGTTCGATCTGAACTTTCAGCTTCTCGGGAAACCACCAGTCATCCGCGTCCAGCAGTGCCAGCCACTCGCCGCGGGCCTGGCTGGCACCGAGATTGCGGGCGCTGGCCGGCCCGCCATTTTCCTTCTCGATCAGCCGGACCGGGGACGGCATGCGGCGCACGACCTCGCGCGTGTCGTCCTTCGACCCGTCGTCCACCACCAGGATTTCCAGCGGCGGGTGGGTCTGGGCCAACGCGCTCTCGACCGCACGGGTCACGTAGCGGGCGGCATTGTAAGCTGGAATGATGACACTGACCGTGCCGGACCCGTTATTGGACATAGGAAGGGGCCGCCTGAATGGTTCGGTACATCGCGGTGACAGCGCCGGTCACCACCGTTTCGGCGAAGTGCTGTTCGACATGGATTCGTCCCGCGGCGGCTAAGGGTGCGCGTGCCGCGGGGTCGAGCAAGCAGGATAACCCGGCCGCGAGTTCGCCATCGGCTCCGAAATCCCGGTACACCCCCCCGCGGCCGACGATCGCTCGGAAATCCGGAGTATCGTTGCACAGCACGGGAAGTCCGGTGGCCAGAGCTTCCAGCAGGACGATGCCGAACATTTCGTGCCGCGAGGGCAGCACGAACGCATCGGCGGCGCGGTACAGGTCGGGCATGAGGTCGCGCGGCAGGTCCGGCAAAAAGCGAATGCGCTCGCCCAACGCGGCGTTTCCCTCGGCAATCAGTTCGTCGGTGTCAGCTTCGCGGCCTCCGGCGATGACCAGCATCGCGTCAGACGGCACGGCGGCGAACGCCTGGATCAGGCTGTCGATTCGCTTGTGGAACCGACGAATGGCGGCACAGCAAAGGATAATCGTTTGACCGGGGGAAAGCCCGAACCGCTGCCGCGCCGCGGTTCGGTCGCCGGGCTGGAAGCGCGTTGTATCGATGAAGTTAGGAATCGCGAATACCATCTGAGCCGCCGGCTTTTGCGGCATCCAGTCGTCGGCCGCCGTTTGAGTCAGCACCTGAAGAAACGAAAACCGGCGCATGACCGAGGCGCCCTCCCCGGTTCCATTGGCATAGATCACCTTCGGCCGCGACAGACCCGCACGATGAGCCCGGTCCAACCAGATCGCGATCATCGGGTCCTGCACATGCAGAATATCGAACCGCCGGCGGATATGCCGCCACAAGTTGAATGCGAAGCTGGTCTGCTCCACGTCGTAGGCAGAGCCCATGCCGTACCGCCAGCCGCCAAGGTGGCGCAGCCCGCCGGCCAGCGCGGCGGCGGTACCGGTGCGGCGCAACGCCGGCAGCGCAATCGCGCCTTCCGCAGGCGCGCCGGCAAACAACGTGACGTCCGCTCCCGCTCGCCGCAGGGCACGGGCAAGATCGGCCGCCCAGGACTCGATGCCACGCTGGATGTGACCAAGACCCGAACAAGCGACTGCGATCCGGGGCGAGGAGGTCAACGCACCGGCCGTCCGAATGGATTCCGGCCATCGATCAGCGCAAGCCAAAACCCCGGGTAGCGGCCGAACGCCAGGCGAAGGGGCCAGGGCGCCTTGCGGTTCGGCCGATACGGTCCGCCGACGCCGCGGACCCCATCCCACAAACCGGCCAGCACCGCGTCGATCGCCGCCGGGATTCCCGGCATACGCTGAATCTGGCTCAGACGCTGATGTAGGAACCAGAGTGTGGCCTTCCGCAGCAGGAACGGCGGCGGCAGCTTGCGCCACAGCAACAGATAGTTTCGGGTGATGAAGTAGTGCAGGTAGGGCGGCACGCCAGCCGGGTTTTCAATGGGTTGCTTAAACTTGTGGCCAACCACGGCCGCCGGCTCCGCAACGGCCAGAAAGCCTGCCGCATGGGCGCGCAGGCAATAATCGACATCTTCGACATAGGCGAAGAAGTCGGGGTCGAGCATGCCGATCGTTTCGATAACCCGGCGGCGGATCAGCAGGGCGGTGCCCAACAGCACCACGCCGGCGGGATCATCGCGCTGCCAGGCTGCCGCTGTCGGGGCATCGGCGGTTTGCGACGCCTGACGTCCGGCGGGGTCGAAACGCCCTAAGCGGAATTCCATGGCTGAAGGGTTTTCCGGATCGCAAAAGACCGGGCTGACCAAGCCGATCCGATCGTCGGATTCGGCGGTGGCAACCAGGCGGGCGAGCACGTCGGGCTGCGTGGTGGCATCGCTGTTCAGCAGCCATACATAATCGGCGCCGGCCGCCATGGCCCGGCCGATGCCTGCGTTGACACCGCCCGTGTAACCAAGGTTCGTTGGATTGGCGATCAGATCGATGGCCGCGATACCGCGAAGACGGTCCACGGATCCGTCGGTTGAGCCGTTATCGACGACAATCGTCGTGTAGTTCGCGTACCCGGTCGCGCGCAGCGCATCCAGGCACGCCAGCGTCGCCGGGGTATCGTTCCAGTTCAGGATGACGATCGCGACGCGGGGCTGGGCCGGCTGGATCGATGCGCCCGGGGCATCCATTCCTATCCGCCGACGGCCTGCAGGTCGCGCTCCTTGGACTCGGTCAGCATTTGGGCGAAGTACGCGGCGGTTCTGCGCAGGCCGGTGTCAAGCTCGACCGTTGGTTGCCATCCCAGCACCTTCCGGGCGAGGGCGATATCGGGACAACGCTGGAGCGGATCGTCCTGCGGCAGGGGGCGATGCACGATGCGGGAAGAGGACCCGGTGATCCGGATCACGCGTTCGGCCAATTCCCGAACCGGAATCTCGTGCGGGTTGCCGACATTCATTGGACCCGTGATATCGCGGCCCGTCGCCATCAAGCGGATAAACCCGTCGATCAGGTCGTCCACGAAGCAGAAGGCCCTTGTCTGGCTACCGTCGCCGTAAAGGGTGATATCTTCGTTCCGCAGCGCCTGGACGATGAAGTTCGACACCACCCGGCCGTCGTTGGGATGCATCCGCGGGCCGTAGGTGTTGAAAATTCGCACCACTTTGATTTGGGTCTGGTGTTGCCGATGGTAGTCGAAGAACAGCGTTTCAGCGCAACGCTTGCCTTCGTCGTAGCAAGCCCGCGGCCCCAGCGGGTTGACGTTGCCTCGGTAATCCTCGGTCTGCGGGTGGACCGTCGGGTCGCCATAAACCTCGCTGGTCGAGGCCTGCAAAATCTTCGCGCCGATCCGCTTAGCAAGGCCCAGCATATTGA
This sequence comes from Pseudomonadota bacterium, assembly GCA_021807975.1. Lineage (GTDB taxonomy): Bacteria > Pseudomonadota > Alphaproteobacteria > Acetobacterales > Acetobacteraceae > Rhodopila. Next base: position 6,772 of record JAKBCJ010000250.1, read on the forward strand.
TCGCGCCTATCACGCTGGTCTTGGTGGTCTGCACCGGATCGAACTGATAGTGAACCGGGGAGGCGGGGCAGGCCAGATTGTAAATCTGGTCCACTTCCACGTACAGCGGGAAGGTCACGTCGTGGCGCATCGCCTCAAAGTGTGGATTCCCTAGAAGATGGGCAATGTTTTCCTTGCGGCCGGTGAAATAGTTATCCACACACAGGACATCGTTGCCCTCGGCCAGCAGCCGCTCGCACAGGTGGGAACCAAGAAATCCGGCGCCACCAGTGACGAGGATACGCGTGCGTGTCAGGGCCATTCAGGACTGCCTCCAAAGTGGATGTTTTTTAGACGCGACCGGTTCAAATGCCAACCGAATTATGGATTTGCCGCCG
>JAKBCJ010000251.1 GCA_021807975.1 Pseudomonadota bacterium
GAACCGGTCGTGTTCGGCTTGCGCCGCCCGCCCGTAGCGATGCTGGAAATAGGCATCGATCGCCCGCTCATTGCCCTGCAGGGCAGGCTGATAGCGATGGATGAAAGCGTTGTACTGCTCATCCGTGTGGCAGCTGGTCGCCAGCACCATCAGTTCGCTGCGCAGGGACTGAATCTCGAACGCCGACTGGTCGGCCTGCGACGTACATTGGCGGGCAGCCAGCACCGGCTGGGCGGACAGCATGGCCAGGGCGGCAACGGCACAGGTGAGTCGACGCATCGCTTTTCCTCATTTTCCGAATCCGGCCGCTGGATAGCGCGGGTCGGGCCGCGCCGCCAACCTTAGTTTCCGGAGATGGCGGCAACCGCACGATCGCGGCTGCCGTTTCGCGATTATGAGGAAATTGTTATAAAGGCCGCAACCGGCGATAACTTGAAACAATAATGCCAATCCAGCGGCCAAGGAGCATGAACGTGTCCGCAATCGTCCCCGGGACACCGGATTTGCGCGGCCGCTGGATCCAGCTTTCGCTGGGTGTCGTCTGCATGGCGCTGATCGCGAACCTGCAATACGGATGGACGCTGTTTGTCGATCCGATACATGCGGCGCGCGGCTGGACCCTGGCGGAAATCCAGTGGGCATTCTCTATCTTCATTGCCACCGAAACCTGGCTGACCCCCGCCGCCGGCGCGATCGCGGATCGTCTTGGACCGCGCACCGGACCTTCGCTGACAATCGCCGGAGGCGGGCTGTTGGTCGGGGCGGGCTGGGTGATCGACGCCTGTGCCGGATCGCTCCCTGTTTTATATACCGGCGCGGCCGTGTGCGGGACTGGCGCCGGAGCCATTTATGCGACATGCGTCGGCAACGCGGTCAAATGGTTCCCCGACCGGCGCGGACTGGCAGTCGGACTGACCGCCGCCGGATTCGGTGCCGGCGCGGCGCTGACCGTGGTGCCGATCCGCCTGACGATCCACTCGTCAGGCTACCAACATGCCTTTCTATGGTTCGGCATCGGGCAGGCCGCGGTGCTGTTGGTCATCGCCAGGGTTTTACGCGGCCCGGATCGGCCAATCGTCCTGCCCGGGCGGGCGAAGCCCGGTTTGCGGGACTCGGCATACAGTTACACCAGCTTTCAGATGCTGCGTTCGCCGGTTTTCTGGCTGCTGTACGCAATGTTCCTGGGCGTGTCGGCCAGCGGGCTCATGGCCACGGCTCAGCTTGGTCCGATCGCCAGGGATTACGGCATCTCCGACACAGCGATTTTCATGGGGGCCAGCACCCTCAGCGTGGCCCTGGTGGTGGACAACGTCCTGAACGGTCTCGCCCGGCCGTTCTTCGGAGCCCTGTCCGACAAAATCGGGCGGGAGAAGACGATGGCGCTGGCATTCGGCCCGGGCGCGGTCAGCTATGGGCTGCTGGCGGTAGCGGGCCATACCCCTTGGGCGTTCGTGCTGTGCGCCGGCCTGATTTTCTTCACCTGGGGGGAGATATTCTCTTTGTTCCCCTCCACCTGCACCGACACATTCGGCCCCCAATACGCCACCGCCAATGCCAGCCTGCTGTACACGGCGAAGGGAACCTCGGCCTTTCTGGTGCCGCTGGCGAACGTGCTCAAATCGGCGGCCGGCGGCTGGGAGGCGGTGTTCCTCGCCGCCGCCGTCACCAACATCGCGGTGGTTATCCTGGCGGTGTTCGTGCTGCGGCCGATGCGCGCAAACCAGATGCGCAACGCGCGGATCGTCTCCGCTACCTGACCCGAGACGTGCGCCCTGCGATGTGCTAGGCGCCGCGCATGACAAAAGGCGAGCGCTTCGCACTCGGCAGCATGGCGATCGGCTGTCTCGTGCTCTGTTTGAAAGGCGTCGCCTGGTGGCTGACCGGCAGCGCCGCACTCTATTCCGATGCACTCGAAAGCACGGTAAACGTCGCCGCCAGCCTCCTCGCGCTCGGTGCCCTGCGGTTCGCCGCGCGGCCGGCCGACGCCAACCACCCCTATGGGCATGACAAGGCGGAGTTCTTCGCCGCCGTGATCGAAGGCGTGCTGATCGTCGTCGCCGCGCTGCTGATCTTCGCGGAGGCTTGGGAGGGCTGGCAACATGGCCATGTCCTGGCGCTGCCGTTTCAGGGAATCGCACTGAACGCCCTGGCGACGATGCTGAATGCCGGCTGGTCGGGCGTGCTGTTCGCCGTCGGGCGGCGGCTGCGATCCCCGGCGCTGGACGCCGACGCGCGGCATTTGATCTCGGATGTCGTCACCTCGGTCGGCGTCGCCGTGGGCGTGATCCTGGCGGTTTTCACCGGCCAGTACTGGATCGACCCGCTGCTGGCCGCCGCAACCGGCGTCTATGTGCTGTGGGCCGGCATGCGGATGATCTCATCCTCGGTCAATGGGCTGATGGACAGCGCGCCCGAACCGGCGGTGGTGGAGCGGATCGGGCAACTGGTCGCCGGCAGTGCGTCGGGCGCGATCGAGGCGCACGACCTGCGCACCCGCCACGCCGGGCGGCTGACCTTCCTGGAATTCCACCTCGTCGTTCCCGGAAGCATGACCGTTGCGGCCGCGCATGCGATCTGCGACCGCATCGAGGATGCACTGAAGGCAGAGATGGGTCACCTTATGATCACTATCCACGTCGAACCCGAGGAAAAGGCCAAACGGGCAGGCATTCTGGTGCCCGGAGACGGGCGGAAACGAGGCTGACCCCGGGGGAAACGGCCTTGACTCCCCCGGGGGGGCTGCTTAGAACGCCCGTCTTCCGCCAACGTGTCCCGGTTGAAAGCCGGGGGGCGGCTGGCTCCTTAAACTTGTGATCGAAGAACGAATGGCCAATACCGCATCGGCGCGTAAGCGCATCCGTCAGACCGTGACCCGCACCGCGCGCAACCAGGCGCGTAAGTCCCGTATGCGGACCTTTATCAAGAAGGTCGAAACAGCGATCGCGACCGGTGACAAGTCCGCGGCGGCGGAAGCCCTGAAGGCTGCACAGCCGGAAATGCAGCGCGCGTCCGGTAAGGGCGTCATCCACGCCAATACGGTTGCCCGCAAGCTGTCCCGCTTGTCCGCCCGCATCAAGGCGATTCAGGCAGCTTGATGCGCCAGGGCCGGTCGGCCACCTCGATCGACCGGCCTTCGCGAACAGTTATCTTCAACCGAAGATAGCAATTTGTAGTGTTTATTAAAATACACTACAGACTATTTTTCATGGATTATCAACACGATTATAGTGCGTAATATATTATTGCGTTTCGCGGCTTTTATTTCTGCCGGCTGAAATTTCGATTGCCTCTATCCTAAACTCTGACATACTTAGCTCCACTAGCTGAAAATCACCATTATCTGCAAAGCCTTAGTTAATAGGGCCGGATAATTGTGTCTTTGAAGGAAAACCAGGGGAAGCGCCGAACGAGTTTATTTCGTCGGTAAGAAAATGGCTTTTTGTTAGTTCGCGCCGATTGAAGGGGGCTTTGGATGACCACGACTGCGCCTGAGATCGTGGAAATGCCGCAAATCGCGGACCAGTGGACGAGAATCAAAACACGGCTTCAGGCCGAAGTCGGTGAGGTGGAGTATCGCACATGGCTGCGCCAAATGACCTTGGCCGGCATGGAGGGCGATGAAATTACCGTCAATCTGCCAACGCGCTTCCTGCGGGACTGGGTTTCCAGCCGCTATGGCGATCGCTTGCGCACGCTGTGGCAATCGGAAAGCCCCGACATCCGCAGGGTCGAGATTGGCGTCGGCAAGGCGGTCGCCCCGGTTTCAACGCCCGCTAATACCGCTGCGGTGCCCGTGGCCCGTGTTGAGTCCGTGCGCCCCGCCGCTATCGCACCGTCTGCTGTCGCGGTGGTGCCGCCCCCACAGGCAGCGTCAGCCGCACCTGCACCTGCACCTGCACCTGCACCTGTCGGCGGGAATGGCTGGAACGACGAGCGGACCGAACCCAGGTCCGACCTGGCCGCGCCGCTGGATCCGCGCTTCACGTTCGAAGGCTTTGTCGTTGGAAAGCCTAACGAATTTGCCTATGCGTGCGCCCGCCGCGTCGCCGAACGCCCATCCAGCCCCGGATTCAATCCGCTGTTCCTGTATGGCGGAGTCGGCCTCGGCAAGACCCATTTGATGCATGCCATCGCATGGGAACTGACGGATCGCACCACCGCCCCGGTATCGGTCGCTTATATGTCGGCCGAAAAATTCATGTACCGCTTCATCGCCGCGATCCGCAGCCAATCGACGATGGAATTCAAGGAAAACCTGCGCAGCGTCGATGTGCTGATGATCGACGATCTTCAGTTCCTGATCGGCAAGGACAATACCCAGGAAGAATTTTTCCATACGTTCAACTACTTAGTTGAACAAGGCAAACAAATCGTCGTCTCGGCCGACAAATCCCCGTCGGACTTGAATGGGCTGGAGCATCGGCTGCGCACCCGCCTGGGATGCGGGATGGTCGCCGATCTGCATTCCACGACCTATGAACTGCGCATTTCCATCCTGGAAGCCAAGGCAGCTCGGGCCGGCGTCGATGTCCCGGTGAAGGTGCTTGAATTCCTGGCACACAAGATCACATCAAATGTTCGTGAGCTTGAAGGTGCCCTTAACAGACTGGTCGCCCATGCCAACTTATTTGGACGTCCGGTTACTTTGGAGACTACTCACGAGGTACTTCACGATATTTTGAAGGCCCACGATCGCCGCGTCACGATCGAGGAAATCCAGAAAAAGGTAGCGGAACATTACAGCATCCGCCTGACTGACATGTCCTCCGCCCGCCGAGCGAGGGCGGTTGCCCGGCCGAGACAGGTGGCGATGTATTTGGCGAAGCAGCTCACCAGCCGCAGCCTGCCGGAGATCGGCCGCAAGTTCGGCAACCGCGACCACACCACGGTGATGCACGCGGTTTCCCGGGTGACCGAACTGATGGATCGCGACGGCACATTCGCCGAGGATGTGGAACTGCTGCGCCGCCTGCTGGAATCCTGACCGCCGCAATCCGCCGCGCAGCCATGCGCGGATGTTCAAGCGTAGTTGACGACGCACGCCACACCTATATTGCTGGGTGAAACAGCTTAGGAGCCAGCGATCATGGCCGATTTGGATACACAGGTACCGGTGACGGTGCTGACCGGTTATCTGGGGGCGGGCAAGACCACCCTGCTGAACCGCATCCTGACCGAAAATCACGGCCGCAAATATGCAGTGGTGATCAATGAGTTCGGGGAACTGGGGGTCGATAACGACCTTGTCGTGGACAGCGATGAGGAAGTGTTCGAAATGAACAACGGCTGCATTTGCTGCACCGTCCGCGGCGACCTGATCCGGATTGTCGGCGGGTTGATGAAACGGCGCGACAAATTCGACGGCATTATTATCGAGACTACCGGCTTGGCGAACCCCGCCCCGGTGGCGCAGACCTTTTTCGTTGACGACACGGTCAAGGCGAAGACCCGCCTGGACGCCATCGTGACCGTGGTGGATGCCAAGCACCTGCCGGCCCGCCTGGCTGACAGCCATGAAGCCGCCGACCAGATCGCTTTCGCCGACGTGATCGTGCTGAACAAAACTGATCTGGTAACTCCCGAGGAACTGGACGCCGTGGAAGCGACGATCCGCGGCATCAACCGGTTCGCGGTCATCCACCGCACCCAGCGTTCCAGCCTGCCGATCGAGCAGGTGCTGGATCGCGGCGCGTTCGACCTGTCGCGCATCCTGGCGATGCAGCCCGATTTCCTGGCTGGGGACGACGACCACGAACACAATGAGGACATCTCCTCCATGAGCTTCGAGGTCGAGAAGCCGATCGACCCGGAGAAGTTCAACGCCTGGATCGGCGTGTTGTTGCAGGACAAGGGCGCGGACCTGCTGCGGACCAAAGGTATCCTGTATTATGCGAACGAGGATCGCCGGTTCGCCTTCCAGGCGGTGCATATGATCGCCGACGGCGACTTCATTGGGCCAGCCAAGGACGGCGACCCGAAGACCAGCCGCCTGGTGTTCATCGGTCGCAACCTGAACCGCCCGCAACTGCGCCGCGGGTTCGAGGGTTGCGCGGCGGACTAGGCCGCTTTAGCGCGTCAGGGCCGGGCACGGCTACCTGCTTCCGTCATGGCCGGGCAGCGTCCCGGCCATCTTCGCAGCAACCAGCCAAGCGCGGAGGGGAAGCGGCCATGCCATGATGAATAGAGAGAACGACCGATCATGAGCCAGACATCCCGAACAGAGTTTTTGGTAACGTCGCGGGGGATATCCCGCGAGTTGGATGCGTTTGTCGTCGCCGTGCGGTTTTCCCGCGACGGGCGGCATGCTGGATTCGCGCTGGGCGACGGAACCGTGCGGTTAGCGGCGGTCGGCAGTGACGGCGAGTGGACGACCGCTGCCGCCCACGACGGTTCGGTGCTGGATTTCGCGCCCGATCCCATCGGCGACGGCTTCATCTCGGCCGGCGACGACGGCAAGTTGAACCGGGTCGGCGCCGACGGATCGGTCTCCAGCATCGGTCATTTCGGCTCCAAATGGGTGGAACACGTTGCCACCTACGCGCTGGACAAGGGCAAGGGCCTGATCGCCGCCAGCGCCGGCAAGGTGGTACGGCTGTACGATCAGGCCGGGCAGATGTTGAAAGAGCTTGTCCATCCGTCCACCGTCACCGGGCTGAGATTCGACGGCAAGGGCAAGCGGATCGGGGCATCGCACTACAATGGCGCGTCGCTTTGGTTCGTTGCGGCGAAGACCGACACGCCGCGCAAGCTGGAATGGAAAGGCAGCCACACCGGCATCGCAATTCATCCCGAGGGCGAGGCGGTGGTGACGGCCATGCAGGAAAACGCGCTGCACGGCTGGAAGCTGCCCAACGGCGAGCATATGCGCATGAGCGGCTATCCCGCCAAGACAGTCAGCCTGTCGTTCACCCGCAACGGCAAATGGATGGCCAGCAGCGGCGCCGACGCCATGGTGCTGTGGCCATTCTTCGGCGGCGGCCCGATGGGCAAGGCGCCGCTGGAGCTTGCCGGCGGCGACGGGATCATCTGCAATCAGGTCGCCAGCAACCCGCGCGATGAGATCGTGGCCGGCGGGTTCGCCGATGGGCTGGTGGTGGTGGCCGATATCGGCTCCTCCCGCA
>JAKBCJ010000252.1 GCA_021807975.1 Pseudomonadota bacterium
CGCGATCATCGTGCTGGGTGTCATCTATCCCGCCATGCGCGATCCGGCGGCGCTGACCGTCGTCGGCTTCGCGCTGATCACCAGCATTTATGTCCTGGTGACCATCGGACTGTATGCGTACGTGCCGGAGCTGTTCCCCACCGAATTGCGGCTGCGCGGCACGGGCATTTCTGGCATGTGCGGCCGGGCGGCATCGATCTCCACGCCGTATCTGGCGGTGACGTTGTTCGAACGGTTTGGCGTACAGGGTGTGCTGACGATGGTATCGGGGGTCCTCGTCTGCCTGGTGGCGGCGATCCTGGCGCTGCGGCTGGAAACCGGGCAACGCTCGTTGGAAGACACGGCCTCGCCGGCTACACCGGACTCCGTGACGGCAGGAGAATAGGACGATGACCGAGGGACCCGTTTGGCTGTTCGCCCCGGCGAACGCCGCCCGCAAGGCCCGGGGCGCGCTGGCCAGCAACGCCGATGTCGTGGTGCTGGACCTGGAGGACGCGGTTGCGATCTCCGAAAAGGCCGCGGCCCGCGCCGCGCTGGCCGAACTGGCGGCACTGCCGCGTAACGGCGCGCTGTTCGTGCGGGTCAATGCCGCCAGCACACCGCTGTGCCTGGCCGACATGCAGGCGGCGGTCGCGGCCGGGGCGGACGGCATCATGCTGCCAAAGACCGAAACCGCCGCCGAAGCCGCTGCCGTGTGCTGGGCGCTGACCCAGCTCGACACAGCGCATGCCCGCCCTGCCCCGACGCGGCTGATGCCGCTGATCGAAACCGCGCGCGGGCTGGCGAACCTGGACCGGATCGACTGGGATGCCCGTGTGCGCTGCGTCGCTTTCGGTTCGGTCGATTACGCCGCCGACCTCGGGCTGACCGGCGCTATCGGTGACGAAGCGGTCGCGGACGCGCAATACGCGATCGTGCGTGCATCCCGGGCGGCGGGGCTGGAGGGGCCGATCGACGGGGTGACGCTGGAGGTTCGCAACACCGAGGTTTGCACCCGCGATGCGGAGCGGGCCAGGGCGCTGGGTTTCAGCGGCAAACTGGCGATCCATCCCGCACAGATCGACCCGATCCAGGCAGCCTTCCGTCCGACCGCCGATGAGAGCGCCTGGGCGGCCGAGGTTCTGGAAGCCTTCTCGGCGGCCGAGGCAGCAGGCACCGCCGCCATTCTGGTGCGTGGCCGGCTGGTGGATTACCCGGTGCTGAACCAGGCAAAGCAGATATTGGCTCGTTGCTGAACGGCGGCGTTTCGACGGTTCGGTGGCCGCCGAAACGTCCCGGCATGCGTTTTGACCCTACAGCGAGTATGTTCCGTTCCCATGAACGACATCGTACGCATGGCCTCGGTCGCCGCGCTGATCGGGGATCCCGCCCGGGCCAACATCCTGACCGCCCTGCTGGACGGCCGCGCCCTGACCGCGAAGGAACTGGCGTTCGCCGCCCGGGTGTCGCCTTCCACCACCAGCGGTCATCTCGCCCGCTTGACCGAGGCCGACCTGCTGACGGTGGAAAAGCAAGGACGCCATCGGTATTTCCGCCTCGCCTCCCCGCTGGTCGGGCAGATGCTGGAGGCGGTGATGGCAGTGGCTGGTCCCGCCCCGAAGCCCACCTGGCGCGGCAGCGAGGCGCTGCGAAACGCCCGCACCTGCTACGACCACTTGGCCGGACGATTGGGCGTCGCACTGGCTGACTCGCTGACACGATCCGGCCATGTCACATTGTCGGCCGACGGCGGCGAGGTTTCTGTAACCGGCCACGCCTTCCTGTGCGACTTCGGCGCCGAACCGGCCCCGGGCAAACGCGTGTTCTGCCGCCCCTGCCTGGACTGGAGCGAACGCCGCCCCCACATTGCCGGCCGCTTGGGCGCGGCGTTGGCGGTTCGGTGCCTGGAGCGCGGCTGGATCGCCCGCCAACGCGACTCGCGCGCCGTGACGATCACGCCTTCCGGGTCGCGCGGATTCGCCGAAACCTTCGGCATCGATCTGAATGGATAATTGGGGGGGCTTCTGTTGCCCGGTGCCCCCCCGAACCGCGCCTATCGCTTATGCAGCGACGGCGAGCGCCTGATTATCGTTGGCACTTGTGGTTTGACCCGATAACGGCGGTATCATGCCGGGCAAAAGGCGAGTCTTTACCACGCGTGTCGAGCCTGTTTCGCCCCCATATATCCCGATAGTCCGGAATGAATGGTGGAGGCGCCGGGCACTGCCCCCGGGTCCACAACGATTATTCCACGCGCCGTTTATCACCATAGTCAGCAAGCTGACGGGGCATGATTTAGGCTGTCCGGGCCGCGGGTTCAAGGGGTTTCGCAGCCGCTGCGCCGCGCCGGCCCGAGCGGTCGTCCCGGCCGAACCATCGCCGCGAACCTCCCGGGCTGGGTCCATGATTGGCGGTCGCCGAGCCTGTGACGCAGGTCAGCGTTTTTCGGGACGTAGCGCCGCTGTCCACCGCAACAGAATTCGTGCCGCCCCGCACGGCTTTGACACCGCCGCCGCTCGGCGCTTTTCTCGCCGCACGGAAACGATAGAGGAAATGCCCCGATGCGACCCATGGAAGGTATGCGCGTAGTCGCGCTGGAACACGCGGTCGCGGCCCCGCTGTGTACCCGGCATCTGGCCGATATGGGCGCCGACGTGATCAAGATCGAACGGCCGGGCGACGGCGATTTCGCCCGCGCCTACGACGACTATGTGAACGGGGTTTGCAGCCACTTCATCTGGCTGAACCGCGGCAAGCGCAGCGTCACGCTGGACGTCAAGAACGCCGACGCCCGGGCGGCGTTGGATTCGCTGATCGCCGGGGCGGATGTGCTGGTGCAGAACCTCGCCCCCGGCGCCACCGCCAGGCTGGGGCTGTCGTATGAGGCATTGAAGCCGGTCAACCCCAAGCTGGTGGTGTGCGATATCTCCGGCTACGGCGACAGCGGCCCGTTCGTGCAAAAGAAGGCCTACGATCTGCTGATACAGGCGGAGTCGGGGCTGATTAACGTCAACGGATCGCCGGATGAACCCTCGCGCGTCGGCATTTCGATCGCGGATATTGCCACCGGGATGTATGCGCTGACCGGCATACTGGGCGCGCTGCTGCGGCGCGGGCGGACGGGCGAGGGCGGCAACGTCAAGATCGCCATGCTTGACGCGTTGGGCGAGTGGATGACCTACCCGATGCTGCGCCACGCTTACACTGGGTCGCCCCCGCCCCGGGTGCCGACCAGCCATCCGGCGATCGCGCCGTACGGGGCGCATAAGACCATGGACGGACAGGTTATTCTGGGCCTGCAGAACGAACGCGAATGGGCGACGTTCTGCCAGAAAGTGCTGGGCAGTCCAGCAATCCAGACCGACCCGCGATTCGCCACCCAGAACGTCCGGCGGGAGAACCGCGAGGCACTGACGGCAGCGATCGAGGACTTCTTCAGCGACAAGACCTCGGTGGAGGTCGCGGAGCTGCTGGATCGTGCCGGCATCGCCAACGGGCGGATGAACCAGCCGATCGACGTGTGGAACCATGTGCAGTTCGAGGCCAGGGACAAATGGCGGACGATCCAGACCGAAAACGGTTCGGTTCGCGCGCTGCTGCCCCCGTTTATCTACCCCGAGGAGGAGGCCGTGATGGGCGATGTGCCGACGGTGGGACAGCATACCGACGAAGTCCTGCTAGGGATTGGCTTTTCAGCCGAACGGATCACCGCGATGCGTGCCGCCGGGGCGGTGTGACGCCCGGAGTAACAACGCAAGCCGAAGGATCCCCGACATGACCGAATTCGACCCCGGGCGGCACCGAATGATTCCCGAACAGCGATGGTTTGACGACTTCCAACTGGGCGAACGCTTCGTGCTGCCAAGCCGCACGATGACCGAAGCGGTGTTCCTGGCGTTCCAGGCCGCCAGCGGGGACAACCATCCGGTCCACTACGACGTGGAATTCTGCAAGGCCCGGGGGATGCCGGGGCTGCTGGCGCACGGGCTGCAATCGCTGGTGCAGACCGCTCCGGGTGCCGGGCTGTTCCCGTATATGACCGAGGACTCGCTGGTCGGCTTCATCGAGCAGTCCAGCAAATTCCTGAAGCCGGTGTTCGCGGGCGACACGATGTATCCGCTGCTCGAAATCGACGAACTGACCCCCAACCGCACCACCGGAGTGGTGGGATTCAGAAGCACTATGCACAACCAGAGGCGCGAACTGGTCCTGGAAGGCCGCCAGCGGTATCTGCTGCGGCGGCGGCCGGCCGCCTGATCCCGGGATGTGCGACCCGGGGCGATAATTCGATTACCTTACAATTAAGATAATCTTGCCATTTTGCTGCCATGAGTCGGGATCATGTTCACGGTCATAGAAAACCCCACAGGTTCTCCAATGGCACGCATGAGCCGCAGAATGCATCCGGGTCGGGTGTTACGCGAAGAATACATGGAGCCGATGCGGCTCGATGCAACCGGCCTTGCCCAGGCTTTGGGCGTGCCGGCGAGCCAGATTGCCCCGGTGATCGAAGATCAGGGGCCGATGACGTCCGACTTGGCGCTGCGTCTGGCGCGCTGCTTCCGCACCAGCCCGCAGTTCTGGCTGGGACTGCAAACCGCCTATGACCTCGCCACCACCCAAGCCCGCTTTGGCGCGGAGATCGAGGCGCGGGTTCAGCCGCTCGCGGCTTAAGAAGCGTCAATCGCCGCCCGGGCCAAACCGGCTGAGTATGCTTGGTCCCGGGTGTGCGATGTGGCAATAGAGATGCACTGAACCGCGGGTGCGTAGTCTTGCCTAGGCGTCTCTTGAATCCCTTACCGTCGAAGCAAACGCCCGCCCTTGTGGCAAAATCGGGCAGCAGCCCCGCCGCGTTGGCGATATCCGCGGGCAGCGTGCTGGTTCTGCTGGCTGCCCTGGGGATAGTGCTGTTTATTGCGGAACGCTCACCGCTTAAGGACGATATCGCCTGGCTGCTGTATGTCGCGCGCCGGTGGATGGCGGGGCGTGGGCTTTACACTGACCTGATCGAGGTTAACCCGCCGCTGATCATATGGATTTCAGCGATTCCGGTGATGCTGGCGAACTGGCTGCATGTCGATGTTCAGTTTGTCGCGATGCCGCTGTTCGTCGCCGTCGCCGTTGCCAGTGCATGGTGGACGTCCGTCCTTCTGCAAACCGGCGGGACGATATTCACCGATCGTCTGCCCGTGTTTGCCTTGATCGCTGCGGTGCTTCTGCTGGTTCCGGCCGGCGACCTGGGCCAGCGGGAGCATCTCCTCGTCGCGGCCATGCTGCCCTATCTCGTGCTGTTCGCCCGGGAAATGGACGGCCGCCGCACCGCTTTCACCACTGCCGCGGCCGCGGGCATACTCGCGGGCCTTGGATGTGCCCTGAAGCCGCCGTACGGAGCGGTCTTCGCTGTCCTGGAGTGTCTGGCACTGACCGGCGGCCTGCGGCCGTGGCGCACGATGCCAGTCGCGGCCGCGGCAGCCCTCGTTCTTTATGCCGGCTCCGTGGCCATCTTATGTCCCGCTTATTTCCGGCAGGCTGTGCCCATGGCTCTGGCGCTGTACGGGGCCACGGACGTGCCGTTGACGCATCTTCTGTCCGGCAGCGCGGCTCTGCTGGCCGAGGAAGCCGCGGCGATCTGGCTGTTATGGCTGCGCCGGCATCAAATGGCCGAATTCCGGTCGATGCAGGCATCGGTTGTGTTCGCGGCAGCCAGCAGCCTGATCTTCCTGATCACGGGAAAGGATTGGTTTTACCATCAGCTCCCGGCGGCAATTACAACAATACTCGCCCTGAGTTTGTGGACGGCTTCCGAAATACGGCGGCGAGGCTGGCAACCGCGGCTGCCGCACATCGTCGCGATGGCCTCCCTCGCGGTTGTCTGCGTTAGCTGCGTTCAGCGGATCGAACCGGCCATCGCCGAGGCGGCGGCCCCTGGTAAGACCGTCGAAGCCCATCTGGAGCGGATTCTTCGCGCCGAACACGCGAAATCATATGTGGCGTTCTCGGAGTGGCTGGCTTTGGGCTTCCCGGTGGTCAACGAAACGGGCGTCGCCTGGGCATCCAGGTTCGATTCCATGTGGGCATTACAAGGCGAGGTCTGGCGATCCAGGTTCGATCCGGCCGGGGCGCGAAACTGGCCGGTGGTGCGGTGGATCGCCGGAGACTTCATCGCCGGCTGCCCTGATATCGTGGCGGTAGATGTGGTTGGGGGAACTGATTATATCAAGATCCTAAGCGATGGAGACCGCGATTTCGCACGCGTCTGGCAGCACTACCAGCCTATCGCGGCCTTCGATGGGCTGGTCATCTACCGGCGAAACAAGGGAGGTTGCCCCATTGTATCCGTAGCAGACGCCCTAACGTCGAAGCGGCCGCTGCCATAACCCGCCGGGCGCCTCCGAGCAGGATTCCTGGTTTGGCTGTCGCGACGATTGAGACGGGGCCTGCCGCCGCAATCGCGGCTTTGCCTGCGGCGTCGTGGTGTCGAGTACTGCATGGAGCGACGCCACCGTTTCCGGCGGCAAGCGGCCAATGACCTGAGCCAGCCGATTCGCCAGCGCCGTCTGTTCCGGAGTCAGTCCGGCCGTGTTGACCGTGACGCGCGGATTCGACAGACGCGCCAGACGCGACAGATCGTCGGCGTCATCCCAGATCAGCCCGAAATACTCGTTCACCTGATGCACCAGCCCGGCGCTGGGGGCGCCGCGCTTTCCGTGTTCCAGCGCCGAAAGATAGGCGGCGGATACCTGCAGCGCCTCCGCCAGGTGCTTCAAGGTCACACCGCGATCGGCCCGCAACGCGCGCAGCCGGGCGCCAAACGGAGTCACCGGATCCGCCGCAGGATCAACCGGACCGAACCGGGGTTCAGCGCATGCGGATGTGCCGCCCCCAGGATAAGCGGCCGTATTTCAGGCAGGTTGAGCCAGTGCGGGAACTCCCTGCGGATCACTCCACCCGTCGCGCCGCTGCCGCGCCCGGTAACGACCTCGACACAGCGGACCTGTTCGGCATGGGCGGTGCGAATGAAGGACAGCAGCGCGTGGAATGCCAGTTGGGCGGTCATGCCATGCAGGTCCAGGGTTCGCGTTGCCACCAGTTTGCCGCTACGAAAGC
>JAKBCJ010000253.1 GCA_021807975.1 Pseudomonadota bacterium
GCGGCGATGACGGAACCTAGCCGAAGACGACGGATTTGTGGCATGGCATACTCCCTGGGATGAACGGCCGAACGGGAGCGCGAGTAGCGGTGCGCCGTCTCGCCGAAGCCGGACGCAGGCTCGCCGATTTCGAAATCGGCGACGCTTTCAGGAATTCGGCGAGGCTTTCAGCGCCTCGGCGCGCCAGGCGGTCGGCGTGGTTCCGGTGGCGGCGCGGAAGGCGCGATTGAACGGGCCGAGCGAGCCATAGCCGAGGCTGAAGGCGATCGCCGCCACCGTCTCGTGCCTCCGGGCGGGATCGGACAGGCATTGCTTGGCCCGCGCCAACCGCCACGTGTTAAGAAAATCGGCGAAGTTGCGAAAGCCGAGCCGATCATTGATCAGCCGCCGCAACTGGTGCTCCGGCATTTGCAGCGTCTCGGCCAGCGCGCCGATGGTCAGGCCTTCGCGCTGCCACGCGCCAGCATCCATGGTGGCTTGCAGCCGGTCGAGCAGGGCCTCATCGGGTGCTATCGGCGGCGCCGGAGACCGCGGCGCGACCACCGTTTTTTCGGCCACGCGCGCGACCCGTGCGCCGAACAGAGCGGGCCGCGCCTCGAGGAACAGCACGCTGACCGCCAGCAGCAGAACCCCGAACAACGCCACACCCTGGGGCCGGTCCACGAACAGCATGACGGGCGCGCGCAGTGGCGGACCGGCCATGCCGAGAATGCCTTGCCAGAGCGCGAACAGGACGGCGGCGCCCAGAACCACGCCCCGTAGCCGGCGGCGGCCTTCCAGCAGGTCGTCCCGCCAGCCGCGGATGACCAGAAAAGCGGCGTGGCCAACCAGCAAAAGGGCGCCGATATTGCCGAGAAACCATAGCCCGCGCGGCACCGGCCCGAGATTGGCCGCGCTCGCGCCGCGCACGACCAGCAGGGCGCAGGCCGGCGCCCAATCGAGCCGGCGCGGCGGGCGGTCGTCGAACAGGGTGCGGATCATCAACCAGAACAGGCCGGCACAGGGGAAAGAGACCCATCGCAGCAGCGCGATCATGCCGAAAAGCGACCAGGCGGGCGGGCTCACCGTGATCAACCAGCCGATCAGGCTCGCGCAGGTCAGCGGGACCACTAGCCTTACCCGGCGGGACAAATGACCGGTGCACGCCACACCAAGGCCGAGCACCAGCAGCCCACCGCACGTGGCGCCGCGAAGGAACAGATCCGTGAGCATGACGGAGCCAAGCATGCCACCCCCTAAGCGCCTATCCCGGCAACGGCAGAATTGGAACGCGATTGACGTTTCGGGTTGCGCCGGTAACCGGGTCAACCGGAAACGATCGGGCGCCCGATCCTGTTGCGGCCCATTGGGGCCAATGGCCCTGAGACCGATCCGTGGCTGGCGCGCGGCGCGGCCGGGCGCGCGAACAGCTTGGCGAAAAGAACCATTTCGTCCTAGATGGCACGATAGAGCGCCACGGAAATCGGCCATGAAAACCATGTCGGCACGGGAGGCGAAGAACGTTTTTGGGCGGATCATCGACACCGCGCGCAGACCCGGTGCCGATCGAAACGCTCGGGCGCGGCGGTGGTCGCGGTGGGAGAGTATGAGAGGCTGATCGGCAAGCCGACGGAAGATCGGCGTACGGCGCCGAGCGGGATGGCGTAGAGGCTCTTTTTGGCGCGGGCCGTCGGGGAGCGTGGCTGGCACCTGTTGAGGTGATGAGATTGTCCGTTCGTCCAAGCCTAGCCTGATCGCGTGCGGACCATCGTGATCCGCCTTTCCCTTCGCCGCCGTTGGTCCATAGTCGGGACACATCGGCTGCTTCATGCCCTCGATTCGGAGCCTTCATGCCTAGGTCAGCCATGGTCCCCAACGACAGCGACTTCCTGCCGCTGTTTGCTGCTAAGACAGCATCGAAAGCCAAGGCCGTTGCGCCTCAACCCGCCATGTCTTCGTGCGAGTTCTTGCAATCCGTGCGTCAGTTCAACGCGTTTGGTACCGCTACCCAAGAGGCAACCGTTGAAGGTATTCCTTACCTAATAAATGAATTCTGGACAGCTGGACAACGCCAAGCGCACAGCATCCACGAAGTCAGTTACAGAGCTTGC
The DNA here is from genome assembly GCA_021807975.1 of Pseudomonadota bacterium. Classification (GTDB taxonomy): domain Bacteria; phylum Pseudomonadota; class Alphaproteobacteria; order Acetobacterales; family Acetobacteraceae; genus Rhodopila. The sequence continues at coordinate 2,091 of JAKBCJ010000253.1, forward strand.
TTCAAGCCTCAGCTACCGGAATTTTTTATCAGTCGATTGACGGTATCGGGAGAGGGTGTGCTCGATCCCTTCATGGGCCGAGGCACCACACCAGTCCAAGCAGCGCTAATGGGTCGACGTCCGATGGGCAACGACATCAATCCATTATCGCTACTTTTTACACGACCAAGGATGGGTCCGCCGCCGCTAGCGGCGGTCGTTCGCCGCCTCAACGATGTCACTTGGGACACCGCACACGAGGTGCGGGACGATCTGCTCGCGTTCTATCATCCCCTTACCCTGCAGCGACTGTGCGCGTTGCGGGAGTGGCTTATCCGTGAAGCGCCTCTTGGAAACACGACGCCAGATCCCGCGACTGACTGGCTGCGCATGGTGGCTATTAACCGCCTAACGGGGCACTCGCCTGGGTTCTTTTCGGTCTACACGCTCCCACCAAATCAAGCGACGTCCATCGCCAACCAAATAAAGATCAACCAAAAGCGCGAACAGGTGCCACCAATTCGAGATATTGCCGCTATTATAATCAAAAAAACACGGCAGCTGCTTGGAGACGGTGTACCGTCCACGCATCTGCCTGCAATATTGGGGACCGGCCCGTCTTCGAGCATGGCACATGTTCCCGACAAATCGGCTGCTCTCGTCATTACGTCTCCGCCATTTCTCGATATCGTCCATTATGCTCAGGACAACTGGCTGCGCTGTTGGTTCGCAGGGATCGACGCGGCAGCAGTTGAGATCGCCATGCATCGAACTGAAGCAGCATGGGAGGCAATGGTGAGATCGACCCTGGCGGAGTTGGCCCGCGTTGTAAGGCCCAACGGGCATGTGGCTTTCGAAGTTGGAGAAGTCCGGGGGGGCACGGTGCGACTTGAGCAAGCCGTATGGCGGGCCGCAGAAAGTCTTCCCTTCGACCGGTTAGGCGTCATGATCAATCAGCAGGCGTTCACCAAGACCGCCAACTGCTGGGGCGTCGATAATAATGCTAAAGGGACGAATACGAATCGTATTGTGCTTTTGCGTCGGTGGTAAATCGTGAATTCCAAACACGACATGTCCCAACGTCATCTCGGCGTCACGGCACACAGAATTTGGATCACTTGAATGCAATCTCGCTTTACGATGACGTGGGATGAACAGGAGCTCGCCCGAGCGTTTAAGGTCACAGTTGCTGATGTGCGCGAGTATCTGACCGATGGTCGGCGGGTAAGCTTCATCATTGAGCGTCGTCTCAAATGGGAAAATCCGGGATGGTCGTTAGCGCCGTCCGAGGGCGCTGGATATGACCTGATGGACCCTGACGGAGGGCTTTGGGAGGTTCGCTCAATCACCAGAGGAGGCGTCTATTTCAACCCATCCAATCAGGTCGGCTCTGGCCGGCGTTTTGGTGAAGAAGGCTTCCTTGCAAAACTACAAGCGGTGAAAGGGTTCATTCTTGCCGACATTGTCGACTTCCCCAACGTAAAACTATTCATGGTGCCCACCGAATGTGTCGAAAAATGGTATCGCGACGGCATGCTCGGTGTAGGGGCAAAGGTATCGAGGCAGGTGTTCCATTCACGCCTTGAGCCGAGTTTGCCGCGATAGCGATGCCAGACGAGCAGACAGCCGAACAGGTCCCACACACCAGATCACCGGGGATTAAAAGCGCGATGGCGTAAACATGGTGCTCATCACTATCGTTAGTGGCCCGACAGATCTGCGCCACCGTCTCCGGCGATGCCGGCGCATATTCGCCAGATCTCGCACGTCGCGTGGTTGACGCGCTTGCGCGCCGGGCGATACGGTTTTGCCAGCCGGTGCAGCACGAGACCACCGGGAACAACGCGAGGGAAGGAGCCGTTGGCGTTCAGATATGGCATCGGGCAGATTTACTGTCGATATCGGTCCGCCGGAGTACAACCCGAACTCGGGGCCCTACACCTTTGTTCAGAAAGCCGTAAAAATCGACGCCGACGCCGGTTTCCGCGATCTACACCTGACGCAGACGGAGGGCATCGTCATCGCTCTGGATTGGGTGGCCAAGGACCGGCATCACCTTTGGGGCAGCGCCGTCATGGTGGCGCCCGGCGTCGCTCTGTCGGCAATTCACGTGATCGACGCGATGCGAAATAACGGGTTCTTGGCCGGGCAGGGCGGAGAATTATGGGCAATCAGCTTCCACGCCGATCGGGTGGAGCACTGGCGGGTCGACAGCTTCTCCAAAGACCAGGAAAAGGGTGATCTGTGCCTGCTCACCTTGGTCCGTAGCACAGCGCCCTCCGTGCCGTCGGCCGGTATCCCGCTGAAGTTCGGCTTGGCGCGAATGGCCGCGCGTGTACCCTGCGTCGGGGAGACCATCAGTCTTATCGGCTTCCGAGCCACTAAGGAATTTTTTGAGCACGGTGCGGATATGGGCCTGAGCCTGTTCGGGAGCGTGGGCCTGGTGACGGAACGATATCCAACGGGGCGCGAAAGGTGCCTCCTTCCAAATCCGGCGATTGAAGTAAATGCCTGCACCAAGGGCGGCATGAGCGGCGGTGCAGCCTTTGACGCTAAGGGGCATCTCATCGGGGTCATTTCCACCGGCCTCGACGAGGGACCTTCTTTCGTGTCTCTGTCGTGGCCTGCGATCCCCGTGCCGATCGTCCCGAAATGGCCCGCCTCCATCATGCCAGCGGAGACTTCCCTCGGCGCGATGGCGACCGACGGTTGGTGTGGCATCGAGCACCTGGAGCGGGTGCATGTCGGGACGAAGGACGGGGTTCTGATGGCGTCGCTTTCCGACCCCGACAATGGCCAGGATTCGAACCCGCCCTAAGTAAGCCGACACTAATCGCCCCCGCCACCGCGCCGCCGATTCGTCGGACGCCGGCCGCACCCCCAATCGCGACAATCACGCACGCCCTATTCGTTCCGCGTTCGCAACAACCAGAGCCTCCGCCCGCTCAGGATCGCCGCCCGGAACCTCGCGACCAGCCACGCCGGGATTGTGAAAGTTTTTGGCGCGACTTGTCTCAAAAAAGTTGCCGCTCCCCAAGCGGTCACGACCGGCTTGGCGCGTCAGGGAAGGATATGGGCGGGGAAGGGAGGAATTTCGGATTCGAACTCCAGCACCCAGCAATCGGGGTCGGTCACGGTGCGACGGGATTGGTAGGCATCGGCGGCGGGTTGATCGACCCAGGCGCCGGCGGCGGCGGGGAGCCACCCTGCCCTGCCCTCGGAATCGCGGGCTTCGGTGAAAATGCGGAGGCGATCCTGGTGACGGAGCATGATGATTATGCCGCCGGCATCGGCATCGCCGCGGCGGAGAATGGTGCCGATGACGCCTTGGACGGCGGCGGTACGCAGCATGGCCTGGACGCGCAGCCTGGACTTCAGCCGGGGATCTTCCATTTTGGGATCAGTAACCGGGATTGGGTTGGCATGAAACGGATAGCGGCGGCGCTGATCGGGGTTTGGGTTTCGCTGGGCGCGGCGTGCGGGGCGGCGTGGGCGGCGCCGGCGCCGCAGCCGGAGAAGGTGACGTTCGGCATCGACTGGCAGGCGGAAGCCGCCTATGGCGGGTATTACGAGGCGATTGCGACCGGGATTTACGCGCGGCACGGGCTGTCGGTGACAATCCGCCAGGGTGGGCCGCAGGTGAACCAGGCGCAGTTGCTGCTGGCGGGCCGGCTAGATTTCAGCCTGGCGTCGAACAGTTTGATCGCGCTGAATTATGTGCGCGAGCGCCTGCCGCTGGTGGCGGTGGCGGCGATGTTCCAGAAGGACCCGGCGGTGCTGATCGCGCATCCGGGCGTGGGCGATGACTCGCTGACCGCGCTGAGGGGCAAGCCGATCGAGATCAGTGGCGACACGCGGGCGGGGTGGTGGAACTTCCTGCGCGCGAAGTTTGACTACTCGGACAACCAGATCCGGCCTTACACGTTCAATTTGCAGCCGTTTCTGGCCAACCCAGGTGCGATTCAGCAGGGCTACCTGATGGATGAGCCCTATGCGATCGAGAAGGCGCTGCGCCAGAAGCCGGTGGTGCTGCTGCTGGCCGATGCGGGGTTCACCTCCTATGGCAGTCTGATTGCGACCACGCGCAAGCTGGTGGCGAAGAATCCGGACCTGGTGGGGCGGTTTGTGGATGCCTCGATCGAGGGTTGGTACGCCTACCTGTACGGCGATCCGAAACCGGCGGACCAACTGATCATGCAGGCCAACCCGGACATGACCGAGGACGTGCTGGCCTATGGGCGGCAGGTGATGCGGCAATACGGGATCGTGGATTCCGGGGATGCGACAGCGCTGGGGATCGGCGCGATGAGCCAGACACGCTGGGCAAATTTCGCCGGGCTGATGATCGGGCAGAAACTTTACCCGCGTGGCCTGGATTACCAGCAGGCGTTCACGCTGCGGTTTGTCAATCATCGCGACGGGATGGGGAAGTAGCGCCGCGTGCTGCGGGTTGCGGGAGTTTCGCGCTGCTATCCGGGGGGCACGGAGGCGCTACGTGAGGTGACGCTGACGGTGCGACGCGGCGGGTTCGTGGCGCTGCTGGGGCCGAGCGGGTGCGGCAAATCGACGCTGTTGCGGATTCTGGCGGGGCTCGACCAACCGAGTGCCGGGCGGCTTGAGTGGTCGGCGGGCGCGGCGCCGGGACCGGGGCGGATTGGCATGGTGTTTCAGGACCCGGTGCTGCTGCCCTGGGCGGATGCGCGGGACAACGCCGCGCTGCCATTGCGCCTGCTGGGACGGGATAAACGGGCGGCACGGGCGGAGGCGGAGGCGGCGCTGGGCCGACTTGGCCTCAGCGCGTTTTCCGGCGCGCGCCCGCGGGCGCTTTCGGGCGGCATGAAAATGCGGGTGGCGCTGGCGCGGGCGTTGGCAAGTCGGCCGGATTTGTTGCTGCTGGACGAGCCGTTCGCGGCGCTGGACGAGCCGACACGGCACCGGTTGCAGGATGACGTGAAGCACCTGCAGGCGGAGAGCGGCACGACCGTGGTGCTGGTGACCCATTCCCTGTATGAGGCGG
>JAKBCJ010000254.1 GCA_021807975.1 Pseudomonadota bacterium
CGCGCCCACGCGTATGCCGTGATCAGGAGACTCGCATGAGCAGCTATCGCCCTTACCAGGAAATCGTCCGGCGCAAATCCCGCCGGGTTTATGTCGGCAAGGTGCCGGTTGGCGATGGCGCGCCGATCACCGTGCAGACCATGACCAACACCCTGACGCACGATGTCGCGGCCACGGTGGCGCAAATCAAGCGGGCCGAGGCGGCGGGCGTCGATATCGTCCGGGTGTCCTGCCCCGATCAGGAAAGCGCCTTCGCACTGAAGGACATCGTCCGCCAGGTGGACGTGCCGATCGTGGCGGACATCCACTTTCATTATAAGCGTGCGCTGGAAGCGGCGGAAAGCGGGGCGGCCTGCCTGCGCATCAACCCCGGCAACATCGGCAGCGACGAACGGGTGAAAGAGGTCATCAAGGCGGCGCGCGATCATGGCTGCTCCATGCGCATCGGCGTCAATGCCGGATCACTAGAGAAGCACCTGCTGGAGAAATACGGCGAACCCAACCCGGAAGCCCTGGTGGAAAGCGCGCTGTATCACGCCAACATCCTGCAACAGCACGATTTCCACGACTTCAAGATCAGCGTGAAAGCGTCGGACGTGTTCCTGGCGGTGGCGGCCTATCAGCAACTGGCCGAAGTCTGCGACCATCCGTTGCATATCGGCATTACCGAGGCCGGCGGCCGCCGCATGGGGACGGTGAAGTCGTCCATAGGGCTGGGTTCGCTGCTGTGGGCCGGAATCGGCGACACCATGCGGGTATCGCTGTCGGATGAGCCGGAGGAGGAAGTACGCGTCGGTTGGGACATGCTGAAAACGCTGGGCATTCGCCATCGCGGCGTGAAGGTCATCTCTTGCCCGTCCTGCGCCCGGCAGGGCTACAACGTGATCGAGACGGTGCGCACGCTGGAAGACCGGCTGGGCCATATCGAAACCCCGCTGACCTTGTCGATCATCGGCTGCGTGGTGAACGGGCCGGGCGAGGCGTTGATGACCGATCTCGGCGTGACCGGCGGCGGCAACGGCCGGCACATGGTATACAGCGCCGGCAAGCAGGACCACACGATCGATGGGGCATCCATGGTGGATCACATCGTCGAGCTGGTGGAGAAAAAGGCGGCGGAACTGAAGGCGGCAGCGGAGTTGGAGAAGCTCGCGGCTGAGTAGCCCCGCGGCTTGGGCTGGTTCAGATGCCGATGTTGTCGAGCAACCTGACCGACCCCAGCCTCGCGGCGGCGATCAGTCTTGCGTCCGGTTGCGTGATGGGCTGATCCAGCGATTTGAGTTTACCTACGAACTTTGCCACCGGATGTTGCGGCGCTTCATCCGGCAAGGCTCGGCATCGCCGGACGAGGTGGACCGAATGCCGTTCCAGGATTTGATCCGGACGGCTAACCAGCAGGGCCTGCTGCTGGGCGACTGGGCCGCCTGGCACCGCTACCGGGACTCCCGGGCAAGAGCCAGCCGTGCCTATCAGGCATCGATCGCCAAGAAGGTAGCCGAAGCGATCCCGGCGTTCCTGTCCGAAGCCGAATGTTTGACAGACGAACTACGGCGGCGCTTGGCATGACCAAGGCGATCGATCTTTTCCCGGGGGAATTGGCGATCGTTCGCGCTATCCTTCGTGACCGTTTGCCGCAAAGGACCCAGGCCCGGGTGTTCGGATCCCGAGCGACTGCCTCGGCCCGACGGTATTCCGACCTGGATTTGGCTGTTGAAGGAGAGGAGCCACTTAGCCTGGATGTATTGGGCGCTGTGGCGGAGGCTCTGTCGGAGTCCGACCTGCCCTACAAGGTGGACGTGATCGATTTGCGGTCGGTCGATCCGGCGTTTCGGGCGATCATCGAGCCCGACATGGTAGCATTGCCGTTCTGACCTGATTGGCATGGCCATCAACGCTGCCCGCGAGTAGCTTGCCGCCCCGCCCGCGCTTATATAAGCCGGCGAAAACCCACCAAGGACCCGACTTTGAGCGCTCTGCAGCCCGCCCGCGGCACCCATGACCTGATCGGCGAGGAACAGCGCCGCTTCCACCGCGTCGCGGAAGTCGCGCGCCTGGTCGCCGCCACCTATGGCTTCGACGAATGGCAAACCCCGATTTTCGAGGACACGCGGGTGTTCTCCCGCACCTTGGGGGAGACATCCGACGTCGTCACTAAAGAGATGTACAGCTTCGACGACCGCGGCGGCGACTCCGTCACCCTGCGTCCGGAAGGCACCGCCGGGGTATGCCGGGCGCTGGTGTCGAACGGGCTGACGCAATCGCTGCCGCAGAAGGTGTTCTACGCTGGCCCGATGTTCCGGTATGAACGCCCGCAGAAGGGCCGCTACCGCCAGTTCCACCAGATCGGCACGGAGTTGATCGGGCCCGCCGAACCGCTGGCCGATGCCGAGGTGATCGCCTGCGGCTGGGACATCCTGAAGGGCCTGAAAGTCTCGGACGACACGGTGCTGGAGCTGAATACCCTAGGCGACAAGGACAGCCGGGACGCGTATCGCACCGCCCTGGTCGCCTATTTTACCGATCACCAGGCGGCGTTGTCACAGGACAGCCTGAATCGGCTGGACCGCAACCCTATGCGAATCCTGGACAGCAAGGACGAAGCCGACCGCCGCATCGTCGCCGGCGCGCCCACAATCGGCCCACATCTGACCGACGCCGCCCGCGCCTTCTACGACAAGCTGCGCGAGCATCTGGTGCGGTTCCGCGTTCCGTTCGTGGAAAACCCCCGCATCGTGCGCGGTCTGGATTATTACGGCCACACGGCGTTCGAGTTCGTCACCTCCAAGCTGGGTGCGCAGGGCACGGTCATGGCGGGCGGCCGCTATGACGGACTGGTAGCGGAAATGGGCGGCCCGCCGACCCCCGCCGTCGGCTGGGCGGCCGGGATCGAACGGCTGTCGATGCTGATGGACGCGGCCCCGCCAGCCCCCTCCCCGGTTGCCGTCATCCCGATCGGCGATGCGGCGGAAGCCACGGCGATCGAGGTGCTGCAATCGCTGCGCGCCAATGGCATCCGAGCGGAAATGGCGTACCGCGGCAACGTCAAGCGGCGGATGGAGCGGGCTAATCGGACCGGTGCCCGCGCCGCCGTCATCCTGGGGGACGACGACATCGCCAACGGCGTCGCGCAGGTGAAGGATTTGACCACAGGCGCCCAGGAAGCCATCCCGTTCTCCCAGATTGCATCGCGACTGAAATGAGCCTCGCATACAAACTCGACCGGATCGCCGCCCGCGCCGATGAATTGCGGGCGATGCTGTCCGAGGGCATTACCGGAGAGGCTTATGTCAAAGCCTCGCGCGAATTGTCGGATATCGAACCGGTGGTCGCCCGCATCGGCGACCTGCGCAATGCCGAGAAGGCAAAGCATGAGGCCGAGGCCCTGCTGGCCGACCCGGAGATGAGAGACCTGGCGGAAGCGGAACTCTACGACCTGAAAGAGCAGATCCCCGCCCTGGAGCAGGAGATTCGTCTCGCTCTGCTGCCGAAGGATGAGGCCGATGCGCGTTCCGCCATCCTGGAAATCCGGCCGGCGGCGGGCGGGGATGAGGCCGGGCTGTTCGCGGCTGAATTGTTCGGGATGTATCAGAAATACGCCGAAGCCAAAGGCTGGCGGTTCGAAATCCTGGAATACGGCGACACCGGCCTGGGGGCGATCAAGGAAGCAACCGCCGAAATCACCGGTCGGAACGTGTTTGCCCGGTTGAAGTACGAATCCGGCGTCCACCGCGTTCAGCGCGTGCCGGCGACGGAAAGCCAGGGGCGCATCCATACCTCCACGGTTACAGTCGCGGTCCTGCCAGAGGCGGAAGAAGTGGATGTTCAGATCAACGAAGCCGACCTTCGGATCGACATCTATCGCGCGTCCGGCGCCGGCGGGCAGCACGTCAACAAAACCGACAGCGCGGTGCGGATCACCCACATCCCTACCGGCATCGTGGTGGCGATGCAGGAGGAGCGCAGCCAGCATAAGAACCGCGCCAAGGCGATGAAAATCCTCCGAGCACGTATGTATGAGCAGCAGCGGGCCGAATTGCATGCGACGCGATCGGCGGACCGGAAATCGCAGGTGGGCACAGGCGATCGCAGTGAACGGATTCGCACCTATAACTTCCCGCAAGGGCGGGTGTCAGATCACCGCATCAACCTGACGCTGTACAAGATCGACCGGGTAATGCAGGGCGATTTGGACGAATTCATCGACGCGCTGACCGCCGAGGACCAGGCAGCCAGGCTGGCCGCTGAGGAATGAGCCGAACCACCGTCGCGCGGGCGATCGACGACGGTGCCGCGCTGTTGGCGGAAATCACCGAAACACCCCGGTTGGACGCCCGTTTGCTGCTGGCTCATGCGCTGGGCCTGAACCGGAACGACCTGATCCGCGATCCGGCGCGGGTGATCGACGACGACGACTATCGGACGCTGTTGGCCCGCCGCCTCGCACGGGAGCCTCTGGCGCTGATCGTCGGCCGCCGCGAATTTTGGAGTCTGGAGTTCCAGGTCTCCCCGGCCACGCTGGTGCCGCGGCCCGACTCCGAAACCGTGATCGAAGCCGCGCTGGCTGCCTTCGCGGGAAAGCCGGCACCAACCAGGGTGCTGGATCTGGGCTCCGGCACCGGCTGCCTGCTGCTGGCGATACTCAGCGAGTTTCCATCCGCGTTCGGTATTGGGCTGGACCGAAACCCGGCGGCGGCGGCGCTGGCGAAAACGAACGCGGCTACTCTGGGCCTAGCCGGCCGCTCGGCCTTTCTGGCTGGCGATTGGACCGCCCCGCTGGCGGGTCGGTTCGACCTGATCGTGTCCAATCCGCCTTATATCCCCAGTGCCGATATTCCGCTGCTAATGCCGGAGGTCGCCGGTCATGAGCCACGTTCAGCCCTGGATGGCGGCGCCGACGGGTACGATGCCTACCGGGCCATTATCGCCGATTTGAACAACCGGCTGGCGCCGGGCGGGACCGCGGTCCTTGAACTGGGTCAAGGACAGGCCATCTCTGTGCAGGATATCGCGCGCGAAAGCGGGTTTGCCGCGGCGCTTCGCCTCGATTTAGCGGAGATTCCGCGCGCGATCGTTCTGTACCGGCCGAATCGGTGAAAAAACTGTTTGGCAGGGCTTTACGGGATGTGTACGGTGATTTGGTGGCAGGGGTGCTGCATGGCAGCGCACCGGGTCGCGAAGGTTAGATATTGAAACCCCTTCGCGTGCCAACATCAACGCCGATGGATCGTGGTTGACCGAGGGAAGATTCCGGGGACACCCATATTGGGTGCCCGACAGTCCCGCAGGTCCGCCGACAATGGGAAAGCACGACGGCAACAATATGAACATGAAGCGCATGCGTGGCCGCAACCACCGCTCGGGCGGCGGTGGCGGCGGTGGAGGATCCGGCGGTCAAATCCGCCATCACTCTGGCGGCAATGTACCGCTCAATCGCAACCACGTTTTCGACAGCAACGGGCCTGATATCCGCATTCGCGGCACCGCCCAGCAGCTTTTCGAGAAATACCTTCAGCTTGGCCGCGATGCGACCAGCGGCGGCGACCGGGTGACGGCGGAAGCGTTCTTCCAACATGCCGAGCATTACTTTCGTATTCTGAATGCGATGAATCAGGCGCAGCTGCAGGGACAGCCGGGAGGTCAGGCCCAACAGCACCCGCAGGCCAATCAACGCCGCAACTATCAGCAGGGCGACGGCTTTCAGGGTAATGAAGACGGCCAGAACCAAGGCGATCAAGACGACGGCGACCAGCGGACTCCGGGCATGGGCGACCAGCCGGAAGCCCGGGAAATCCCGATTGCCGTGGCGGTGCCGGAGAGCTGATCGAAGCCCGCGCGCCAGGGATCGGCGATTGAAGATGCCGGCCCGCCGTCTTACGGCGGGTCAGCCGCTTCGACGTGTCCCAGCCGCAGCAGCAGGTCGATCAGCACGAGATTGACGTTGAATTTGAAGTCGTCTGTCGTCCTGACGGCGTCGGCGACACGTTCGATGGGCCAGAGTTCGAACGATTCCACCTCGCCGTCGGCCGGCGCGGGCACGAAGTCCCCCGGCAGTATCAGGTCGTAGCAATACAGCCAGTCGCGCCGAAGCCCCTCCGGGCGTTCCATCGCATAGCCGAACATCGATTTCTGAGTGGCCCCGGCCGCGAGGGCCGGGGGGATCGCGGCCTCCTCACCGGCTTCCTTGATCAGGGTTTCCAGCGGCCCCAGGCCCGCCGGGATGCCTCCGGCGACGATGTGATCCAGCTTGCCGGGATCCAGCAGTTTGTCCTTGGCCCGCCGGGCGATCCAAAGATGCAGGCCGTCGGGCCGGTGGACTAGGCCGTTGACGTGAACGCCCGCCGCCTGGATGCCGAACGACGGGATGGCGCCGCGATCGATCTGGCTCAACCCCGGCTCACCGGGACTGGCGCGGACATCGAACGCCTCCCCGCGCCAGCGGTACAGGCCCTGGTCCGCCAGGGCGCGCGCGATCGACGGCAGGGCGGCGGGTTCCCGCAGGACAACCTGGCCGCGGCGGACTTCGATTTCCGGGTGTTGCTCCAACGCAGTGGCGATGCGGGCAGGCACCCAACCCACCGCCCGATCCCCGATCAGGAAAGCGGTGCGCCCCCCTGGCAGTTCGGCATTGTTGCAAGCGCGCACATGGCGCTGAAATCCGTGGTCTTTCGGGTTCGGATGCAAGCGGCTCGCCTTTCAAACGACACCGCATCATGCCACATGCGGGACATGAGACGAAGCAGCCCCACACCAGCGCCAGCGGATCTGCCGCCCTCCCTAAGGGTCGAGCGTTCCACATTCCAGACGATCCTGTCTCTGCTGCCGTATTTGTGGCCGGCCGGGAACCCGGGTGCGCGGGTCCGGGTGGTCGTTGCCATGATCTTCATGATCCTGTCCAAGATCGCCACGGTGTATGTCCCGATCGTCTATGGTCGGATCATCGACACGATGACACCACGGGATTTGACCGCGTTCGTGGTCCCGGCGGCGCTGATCCTGGCCTATGGCGCGATACGGATAGGGTCTGCCGGCTTCGGGGAAATTCGGGACGCGCTGTTCGCGTCGGTGCAGCAGCGCGCGGTG
>JAKBCJ010000255.1 GCA_021807975.1 Pseudomonadota bacterium
ATGTTCCCGCATTCAGGTCAGCGTCTGATCGAGACGATAACGCTTCCGTTCCGGCAGTATTTCAGATTTCCTACTGCCGATCCACACCCGGCAGCGATCTCAACGTCGTGCAGCCTGCCAATGCGGCCGTTTGCCGTGACCGCGGTGCTGCCTGACGCATCACGCCGCGGGTTTGGCGTCCAGGCGGCTGTCGCGGGGACGGAACAGGCAATCGACTTCCACCAGGGAGACGTCGTCGATCCAATGGAAGTTCACCGGGTGAATTTGGGCGGGCACAAAGCCTGCTTCCGCCATGAAAGCGATTGCCTCGTGGAATTGCCAGTTGCCCTCGTATAGTTGAATAATGGGTAATTCCATCAGCACGCCCTTGATGCTGGACAGGGTATTCCGGGCGCCGAGGAGAACTTGTTTTTCGAAGCCCTGGGTGTCGATTTTGAGTAACGTGTTCGCGCCCGCCATCAGGGATGCAAAATGGTCCAGGGTACTGACCTCGATTTCCTCGGTTCGCCGGGAAGCTGCGGTTTCGGCAAATGCGGTTGCTGCATTTGTTGTTGCCAGCAGCGAACTGAATACCGACGATTCAGATATATTGATGATCGACTTGCCGGGCTCCGCGCCCAGCGCAAGATTATGTGCGTTCCAGTGTGGATCGGAACCCGCGGTTTGCGCCAACGTGTGAAAAACCGATGCCACGGGCTCGAACGACTCGATTTGTCCGGTATAGCCTTTCTCGCGCAGCGACGACGCGAATTGCCCGACGTTGGCGCCGACGTCGAACACAAGGTCGATATTGCGGTTCACGATGTAATCATTGACCGTCTTTCTGAAGCTTGACCGGCCGATATCGATGTCGAACCGCTTTAATGTCCGTTTGACAATTTCTTTCATTCCGTGAGTCCCCGACTGCATTCGTCTTGATGTAGTAAGACGGTACGGGAAATCAAAGGCTGTACTGTTGACAATGCGATGTGTTCGCTGTTCGGGCGGGAGTTTCGGGGAATTGTTCCTGTTTTGCCCGCCGGCCGATCATGCGTTCGGATGGCGGTATGGCACGCGCCCCCGGGGGCTTAGACTTCCTCTACCCGATCCACGCCCGGCAGCGATTTCAACGCCTGCGCCAGGCGCGGCGTGACGTTGTAGCCGCCGGGTAGGGCGATTTCGACATCCTGGCCGCTGCCGATCCGGGGCACTAATGTGACACGTCCGCGCCCGCCGCTTTCGCGGCCCAGAATGGTGCTGATGTGGGGGACGGCGGCGGTTTCATGCAGCCAGATGCGGATCGACGCGCCGGCCGCGGCTGCGGCCTGATCCAGGGCGGTGACGTCCATGGCGGTTATCCGCACGGCCTCACCCTCGGTTTTCAGTTCGGCGTTGACCAGGACGTTGTTGCCGGACCCCAGCAATTCGCGGGACCGGGTCAGGACCTCGCTGAAGCAGGTGACCTCCACCGATCCGGCGGCATCGGAAATGCGCACCCAGGCCATGCGGCTGCCGGTGCGGGTAATGCGTTCCTTTGTCGCAACGACGGTGCCGGCGATCTTCACCCGGCTTACACCGGTCGCGGCCCGGGATTCGATATGAACCGACTGGGTGACACCGAGCCGCCGGAGGGCTTGGGCATAGACGTCGAGAGGATGGGCGGTGAGGTGAAACCCCACGGCCTCGGCCTCAAACGCCAGCCGCTCCAGCGGCGGCCAGTCCGGGAGATCCGGCAGGCGGAGGGATTCCGGTTTGCTGGACGTGCCGCCAAACAGGCCGATCTGACCGCTTTCCTTTTCCTCCTGGTCCGCCTGGGCGCGGCGCAGGATGGTTTCCGCGCCGGCAAACAGGCGGGCGCGGTTGCCGTCCAGCCGGTCGAAAGCGCCCGCGCGGACTAGGTTTTCGATCTGCATGCGATTGATCTGGCGTGGATCGACGCGGGTCGCGAAGTCGGCGATGTCGGCGAACGGCTTGTCCCCGCGGACAGCGGCGACGGATTCCATCGCTGAGAACCCAACTTTCTTCACCGCCGCCAAGGCGTAGCGAATGGCCAGCCGGCCATCCTCCATCCGCTCCACGGTAAAGTCGGCATTGGATTTGTTGATGTCGGGCGGCAGGATCTTGATCGAACCGCGTTCGGCTTCCTGCTTCAACGCGGCGAGCCGGTCGGTGTTGCTGATCGCCAGACTCATGCAAGACGCCAGGAACACTTCGGGATGATTGGCCTTCAGCCACGCGGTCTGGTACGCGACCAGGGCATAGGCGGCGGCATGCGATTTGTTGAAGCCGTAGTCGGCGAACTTCGCCATCAGGTCAAAGACTTCGGTGGCTTTCGCGGGGTCGATGCCACGTTTGATCGACCCTTCGGTGAAAATGTTTCGTTGCGCCTCCATCTCCGCCGCGATTTTCTTTCCCATCGCCCTACGCAGCAAATCGGCGCCGCCCAGGCTGTAGCCCGCCATCTTCTGGGCGATCTGCATGACCTGTTCCTGATAGACCATGATGCCATAGGTCTCTGACAGGATGTCATGAATTTCCGGGTGCGGCGCGTCCCATGCCTCGCCATGCTTGCGCCGGCAATAGTCGGGGATATTGGCCATCGGGCCCGGGCGGTACAGCGCAACGGCGGCGATCAAATCCTCGAACCGGTCGGGGCGCATCTGGCGCAAGGTGTCGCGCATGCCCTGGCCTTCCAACTGGAACACCCCGCCGGCGTCGCCTTTCGCCAGCATCTCATAAGTGCGCTTGTCGTCGAACGGCAGACGATCCAGATCCACCGGGGTTCCCAGGCCCTTCAGGAAGTTTTCCGCCCGTCGCAGGATGGTCAGCGTGGTCAGGCCCAGGAAGTCGAACTTCACCAGACCCGCCTGCTCGACATGTTTCATCGAGTATTGGGTGACCAGGAAGTCCGATTTCGGGTCTTTGTAGAGCGGGACAAGTTCGACTAACGGACGGTCGCCGATCACGACACCGGCGGCGTGGGTGGACGCATGGCGATACAGACCCTCCACCCGCAAGGCGATTTCCAGCAGGCGGCCGATCGCTTCGTCGTCATTGCGTAATGTTTGCAGGCGCGGTTCGCCGTCCACCGCTTGTTGCAGCGTAACCGGCTTGGCCGGATTGTTGGGGATCAGTTCGGCGACTTTGTTGACGTGGCCGAACGACATGCCCAATACGCGGCCGACGTCGCGCACCGCCGCGCGGGCTTGCAGCTTGCCGAAGGTGATGATCTGCGCGACACGGTCGCCGCCGTATTCATTGCGGACATAGTCAATGACCTTGTCGCGGCCTTCCTGGCAGAAGTCGATGTCGAAGTCAGGCATCGAAACGCGTTCGGGGTTCAAAAACCGCTCGAACAGCAGGTTGAAGCGCAGCGGGTCCAGATCGGTGATGGTCAACGCCCAGGCGGCGACCGAACCCGCGCCCGATCCACGTCCGGGGCCGACGGGAATGCCTTGCGCTTTCGACCACTGGATAAAGTCGGCGACGATCAGAAAGTAGCCGGAGAATCCCATCTTGGCGATGACGTCCAACTCATACCGCAGCCGCACGCGGTAGGTTTCGCGGGTGGCTGTGTCGGCCCCGATCGCATCCATGCGCCGTTCCAGCCCTTCCCCGGCCATCGCCCGGACGGTTTCTTCCTCGGTCTGGCCGGGGCGGACCTTGGGGCAGACGGGCAGCAGGGGTTTGCGCGTTTCGGCCATCGCGGCGCAGCGGCGGGCGATGGCGAGCGTGTTGTCGCAGGCCTCCGGCAGGTCGGCGAACAGTGCGCGCATAGCGGCGGCGGGCTTGAACCAGTGTTCGGCCGTGACGCGGCGGCGGTCCTGTTCGGACAGGGTGCGGCCCTCGGCGATGCACAGCAGGGCGTCGTGCGCCTCGTGCATGTCGGGCGTGGCAAAGTAGCAGTCGTTGGTGGCGACCAGCGGGATGCCGCGGGCATCCGCCAGACCGATCAGGCCGGGTTCGATGGCGGTTTCGACCGCCAGGCCGTGACGGTGCAGTTCCTGAATGGTGCGGCCGGGGAAGGCTTCCGCCATGGCATCCAGCAGCCGTTCGGCTTCGGCTTTCTGGCCTTCCGCCAGCATGCGGCCGATCGGGCCGGTGGTGCCCCCGGTCAGCAGCAGCAGCCCGGCCGCATGTTGGGCGATCGTGGCGAACGGCAGTTGCGGCTTCAGGATCGGGTCGGTGTCCAGGAAGCCCATGGACGACAGGCGCTGCAGGTTGGCCATGCCGGCGGTGTCCTGCGCCAGCAGCACGATCGGGTCGGGGGGCAGCCGGGGGTTATCGGCGCGCGCGACCCCGATCTGGCAGCCGATGACCGGCTGAATGCCCTTGCCAGAGCAGTACTGGGAGAATTCCAGCGCCCCGAACAGGTTACCGGTGTCGGTGATGGCGGCGGCGGGCATGTTTGCCGCCTTGGCCAGCGCGACGATCTTGTCGGGGCGGATGGCGCCCTCGCTCAGCGAATAGGCGGAGTGGGTGCGGAGGTGGACGAAATCGGCGTGTGGCATCTGGCCAGCGTAGCAGATGTGCCCGAGTCCGGGCAGGCCCCGGATCTGAGCGATTTGCTTCCGGCGGACGCCCCGGCGGTGGTATGCGCGCCTGCTGGCGGAAGCGGCCGTCAGTGCGATGACAATGATGGTGGGGGAATGTGTGCGCCGGAAGTCCGACTTGCCGACTAAAGTATGCGCGGTCTGCGGCCGGCCGTTTGTATGGCGGAAGAAATGGGAGAAGGTTTGGCAGGAGGTCCGCTATTGCTCCGAACGGTGCCGGCGGAGCAGGGGCAACGCAGTGCGCGATTAAAGCGACTATTGGCCCCCGGCATAAACCTTTTGTTCATACATTCCGGCCAGAATGAAAACGCCGGCGAGAATACCCCCGCCGGCGTAATATCTGGAGGTCCCCAGTGACACAAACACTGAACCTCCTGCTGCTATTGTTGGTGATCGTGACCATAAAAGCGGTATTAGGTAGCAACCGCCACCACAGGATAGCGGCGCTAGGCGCCTGACTCCACTACTATATGTGGCATGCCATCGCTCATTACAAACAACCTCACCCGACGCCGGGCATACCTGACGGGCGAAATAGAACAGACGCAGCGCAAGCTGAAACAGCTTCGCAGCGAACGCTACACCATTGACAAGATGCTTCGCTTGGTGGACGCCAATATCAACCCAAACGCGATCCCTGGCATTCGTCGCCATTGCCGCATTGATGGGTTCAGGCAAGGCGAGATCACCCGCCTTTGTTTGGGCGCCCTACGCCAAGCCGAGGCGCCGATATCAGCGGCGGCGATAGCTGGGCATATAGCTAAAGCCAAAGGCGTTGAAGTCACCAACGACATACTGGCGCGGGTTCGATCCGCCATGCTCCGGCTGGTGAGAGAGGGGCGCGTGGTCCGATCTGGTGTGCATCGGGGGAGATTGTGGGCGTTGGCGCGTTAAGCTGCCCAACTATTCACTTGTACGTTACGATAACATAATATAGTATCTTTGATCATTGAAACCGTTAGGTGGTGATTCGCGTTGTCGCGCGGCGGTGGTTATGGGGATCGTATTGGCAGTTTCCGCAAAAATTTTGGAGTTCCGCACAACCTCTCGGATCGAGAGGCAAAGAATGGTGCTGGCAACCGCGACAGGAATGCGCGCCATCCCTGGAACAGTTGTCAGCGACCATGACCCTATGAACCCAAATTATCTAGGGTTCACGACACCTTGCGGTGCTGTACGTTCAACGGCGGACTCCAACGCTGGATTAAATCCTTCTCTTCCTTCATCCGCGCAGATTCTCCGGTTGGCGTAGTGTGCGCCATTACGTGGGTAGCCCCAGCGCGCTTGGCGTCGTTCCACCGGTCATGATTCGGCAGGCGATCAGCCAAGTTCTCGCTTTCGCCAATATAGACAGGCACCCAGCCGGTGGCGGACACCTTCTTGACGAACATGTAATTCCCGCTTACGGCTTGGATCGTCGCCTCAATATCGACAAACCAATAGCGGTATTTGGCTCCGGATTCGCCGGGCCAATTGATAGTATCTGCCATCTTCCAATTCCTTCTGGATGGCGGTTGGGGGAACGGCGATTGCTGACGGCCTAGGAAACTGACAGGATCGCCGTTCCCATCGTACGACCTCCGGTCGATTCGCTTCTAACTTTTTCTCGGATTGGAAATTACGCCGCCTTACGGCTCCGTTGCCAATACCCACACCAATCAACCGACACCGGAGCGGCCATCGCGAGGATCGCCACGGCCTTAACTTGGACGCCATTGGCAACCCGGCGATGATCCTCGCGCCATGCGCTTTCTTGGGCATAGCGAACCAGATAGGCGCCCGCGATGTGGTGATGATGACCGATCTCGGCACGACGAAGGCGGGAGAAGTAGCTTTCGGCACCGTTCGAATAGACACCGTTCAGGCTGTAAACCTTGGAGTGGTCGATCCGGTCCATTTCATAACGGCCTTCCAGCGTGTTCCACGATGCAGCTTCATCCGCTACGATTTTAGTCCCCTTAGCAACCCGCGAAGCGATCCAGGAAGCCGACGCGCCTTCGGTCGAGAATACAGCCGGGACGATTGAACCGCCGCGCTCACGCATCACGACAACGACCTGACGCTTGCCGTTCTGGTTCTTAGCGAGGCGGCGGTCCCGGCGGTTTTCTTTGTGGTTCGCGGGTTTGATGTAGCCGCCGAAATAGCCGCCATCGACCTCTACCGTTTCGCCTTCGCCGCCCAGGTGCATTCCCTTCAACTCAGTTGCCATGGCCTCACGCATCTTGTGGGCTAGGACGAACGCGGTCTTGTATTGGCAATCCAGATCGCGGGAGAGGGCCAGGGAGGACTTGCCTTTAACCTCGTTGACGAAGATCGCGATGGCGGCAAGGTAACTGCGGAGCGGCATCTTGTGGTGGGCGAATAGGGTGCCGCTGGTGATGCTGAAATCCTTGCGGCACGCCTTGCAGCGGAACCGGAGCGCACCGGACGGGCGGCGGCACTCATATACGGTTTGGCAAGCGCAATGGACGCATACCGCTTTGCCATCTTCCCAGCGAACGGAACGGAACACCGTCTCAGCTTCCAGGTCGCTCA
>JAKBCJ010000256.1 GCA_021807975.1 Pseudomonadota bacterium
GAACGCACGATCCTTCGTCAGCGCGGGCAACGGGAAGTGTTCTGCGGCCTGACCGGGATCATCTGGTTGCATCGGAAAATACAGGATGCGTTCTTCCTGGTGGTGGGTTCGAGGACCTGCGCCCACCTGATCCAGTCCGCCGCCGGGGTGATGATTTTCGCTGAGCCGCGTTTCGCCACGGCCATCATTGATGAGCGCGATCTGGCCGGGCTGGCGGATGCCAACGACGAACTGGATGCGGTCGTCACGCAGTTGCTGCAGCGCCGTCCCGATATAAAGCTGCTGTTTCTGGTCGGGTCCTGCCCGTCCGAGGTGATCAAGCTGGATTTATCCCGGGCCGCGGTGCGGCTGGGGCACCGGTTCGGGCCGGATGTTCGGGTGCTGAACTACTCCGGCAGCGGCATAGAAACGACGTTTACCCAGGGCGAGGATGCCTGTCTGGCCGCACTGGTTCCTGTCCTGCCGGCGACCGATGCGGC
This sequence comes from Pseudomonadota bacterium, assembly GCA_021807975.1. Lineage (GTDB taxonomy): Bacteria > Pseudomonadota > Alphaproteobacteria > Acetobacterales > Acetobacteraceae > Rhodopila. The sequence continues at coordinate 480 of JAKBCJ010000256.1, forward strand.
GGAGCTGCTGGTCGTCGGGGCGTTGGCCGATGTGGTGGAAGATCAGTTCGCCCGTTTGTTCGCCGCGATGGGAATCGGACGCGTGCGGTTTCTGCCGCCGCGGCAGGCCGCCGCCTTGCCGGCTGTTGGGGCAAATACCAGGTTTCTGCTGGCGCAACCGTTTCTCGCCGATACGGCGCGGGCGTTAGAACAACGCGGCGCGGTCCGGATCGCGGCGCCGTTCCCGCTGGGGGTCGAGGGGACAACGCTATGGCTGCGCGCTGCGGCATCGGCGTTCGGTGTCAGTGAAGTCCGCTTCCAGACGGCAACAGAACTCGCCAGCGAGCGCGGCCGGCGCGCGGTCGCGCGTTACCTGCCGCAACTGGCCGGAAAGCGGATGTTTCTGTTTCCCGACTCGCAGTTGGAGGTTCCGCTGGCGCGCTTCGTATCGCGTGAACTGGCGATGCAGGTGATAGAGGCCGGGACACCCTATTTGCACCGGCAGCATTTGGCCGAGGAACTGGCGCTGCTGCCCGGGTCCATTGTCCTGTCGGAAGGACAAGATGTGGAGCGGCAGTTGGACCGGTGCCGGGCGGCCCGTCCGGACGTGGTTGTTTGCGGGCTGGGACTGGCGAATCCGCTGGAAGCGGAAGGTTTGACGACGAAATGGTCGATCGAACTGCTGTTTACCCCGGTGCAGGGATACGACCAGGCCGGCGACCTCGCCGAACTGTTCGCTCGGCCGCTGCTGCGGCGCACGCGGTTGGCGGTGTAGCGCCATGAAACTCACCCTTTGGACGTATGAAGGCCCCCCACACGTCGGTGCGATGCGGGTGGCGACGGCGATGGACGGGTTGCATTATGTGCTGCACGCGCCGCAGGGCGATACCTATGCCGACCTGCTGTTCACCATGATCGAACGGCAGTCGAAACGGCCACCCGTGACTTATACCACCTTCCAGGCCCGGGACCTGGGTGGCGACACGGCGGAGCTGTTCAAGACCGCGGCTCGGGAGGCATACGAACGCTTCCAACCGCAGGCGTTGCTGGTCGGTGCGTCCTGCACCGCCGAACTGATCCAGGACGATCCTGGCGGATTGGCTCGGGCGCTGGGCCTGCCGATCCCGGTGGTGGCGGTCGAACTGCCAGCGTATCAGAAGAAAGAAAACTGGGGTTCGGCGGAGACATTTTACCAGTTGACCAGGGCCTTCGCCGTCCGGTCGGAGGCCCCGGCCAGGGCGCGCTGCAACATCCTCGGCCCGACGGCTCTGGGGTTCCGCCACCGGGACGATGTCGCCGAAGTCGTGCGCATCCTGGATGCGCTTGGGGTCGCGGTGAACGTGATCGCGCCATTGGGGGCTTCCCCGGCGGATTTGGCGAGGCTGGGCGATGCGTCGTTCAACATCGTGCTTTACCCGGAAACCGGGATGCAGGCGGCGTTGTGGCTGGAACGCCAGTTCGGCCAGAAAATCGTCAAGATCGTGCCGATCGGCGTCGGGGCAACCCGGGACTTTATCGCCGAGGTCGCGGCGCTCGCCGGGGTCGAGCCGTTGGCGCACGATGAGTCGCGGCTGCCGTGGTATTCGCGTTCGGTCGATTCGACCTACCTGACGGGCAAGCGGGTGTTCATTTTCGGCGACGCCACCCATGCGATCGCCGCGGCCAGGGTTGCATCGGAAGAACTGGGCTTCACCGTCGTCGGCTTGGGCACCTATTCCCGGGAATTTGCCCGCGAGGTTCGCGAGGCCGCTGCCCGGTTGGGCATCGAAGCGACCGTCACCGACGATTATCTGGAGGTAGAGGCACAAATCTCCCTGTTGCAGCCCGAACTGGTGCTGGGCACGCAGATGGAACGCCATATCGCCAAGCGGCTGGGTATCCCGTGCGCGGTCATTTCGGCCCCGGTTCATGTGCAGGATTTCCCGGCGCGTTACTCGCCGCAAATGGGGTTCGAGGGCGCGAATGTGCTGTTCGATACCTGGGTTCATCCGCTGATGATGGGGCTGGAAGAACATTTGCTGGGGATGTTCCGCGAGGACAGCGAATTTCATGACGAGGCGGGCGCATCGCACCTGGATGTACCGGAGCCGCACCGGCAAATCGCCTGGGACCAGGCGGCGGAAAAGGAGCTGAAGAAAATCCCATTTTTCGTGCGCGGCAAGGCTCGTCGCAACACGGAACGATTTGCAACGGATCGTGGCTTAACCGGTATCACCGTGGAAACATTGTACGATGCGAAAGCTCATTTCGGCCGCTGAGCGCGCCCCATTACGGGTTGTCGTGGTGACGATGGACAGCCACCCGGGCGGGGCCTTGACGCGTGCCGAAGGTTTGCTGCGGCGGGAGTTGCCGAACCTGGATCTGACGATGCACGCCGCCGACGAATGGGGCGGCGACCCGGGCGCCTTGCGGGCCTGTCACGCGGCGATAGCGCAGGCCGATATCGTGATCGCGACGATGCTGTTTCTGGAGGATCATATCCAGGCGGTTCTGCCGGCGCTGGCGGCCCGCCGCGACGGATGCCGCGCGATGATCTGCCTGCTGTCCGCCGGGGAAGTGGTGCGGCTGACGCGCATTGGCAAATTCAACATGTCGGCTGAGGCGACAGGGGCGATCGCATGGCTGAAGCGGATGCGCGGCAAGTCCGGCAGCGGATCGAATGCCCGCGGGCAAATGAAAATGCTGAGGCAGGTGCCTAAGCTATTGAAATTCATCCCGGGAACGGCGCAGGACGTCAGAGCCTATTTCATGGCGTTGCAGTATTGGCTGGCGGGGTCGGAGGAGAATCTGGCCAATATGGTTCGCCTGCTCGTTGGCCGCTATGCACCCGGAACGCCGTTGCTGAAGGCCGCTCCGCCGATCGAATATCCGGAAGTGGGGCTGTATCATCCGCGCGCAACGGGGCGGATCGTCGAACGGATCGACCAGCTTCCGTCGGGCGGCGTGAATGGCCGGGTTGGCGTGCTGCTGCTGCGGTCCTACGCGCTGTCCAGCAATGCCGCGCATTACGACGGTGTGATCGCCGCGCTGGAAGCAAAGGGTTTGCAGGTCATTCCCGCCTTTGCCAGCGGGCTGGATCAGCGGGAGGCGGTGACCCATTACTTCACCCGCAACGGTCAGGCGACGGTGGACGCGGTCGTCTCGTTGACCGGTTTCAGCCTGGTCGGCGGCCCCGCCTATAACGACGCCAAGGCCGCCGAGGCATTGCTGGCGGGTCTGGACGTTCCGTACATCGCCGCGCATCCGGTCGAGTTCCAGACCCTGGAGCAGTGGGAAGACGATCCGCGCGGGCTGCTGCCTGTCGAGGCGACGATGATGGTGGCGATCCCCGAACTGGACGGCGGGATCTGGCCGATGACATTCGGCGGACGCTCCTCGGCAGGTGCCGATGACATGCGCCGGGATATGGTTCCCCACCCGGAACGCATCGCGATGCTGGCTGCCCGGACCGCCCGTATGGTGGCGCTGCGCCGAACCGCGCGGGCAGAACGGAAAGTTGCCATCGTGCTGTTCAACTTTCCCCCGAACGCGGGGACGGTGGGAACGGCGGCCTATCTGTCGGTGTTCGCATCGCTGCTGAACACACTGCGCGGCATGCAACAGGCCGGCTACGATGTGGAGGTTCCGGCATCTGTCGATGCGCTGCGCGAGCGGTTGCTGGAGGGCAATGCCGGCCTGTTTGGCGCGAATGCCAACGTCGCCGCCAAGGTGTCGGCCGACGAGCATGTGCGCCGCCAGCGTTGGCTGCCGGAGATCGAGGCGCAATGGGGCCCCGCGCCGGGGCGCCAGCAATCCGATGGCGCATCCATCTTCATCCTCGGGCAGCAATTCGGGAATGTCTTCGTCGGGATACAACCGGCCTTCGGATACGAAGGCGATCCGATGCGCCTGCTGTTCGAACGCGGCTTTGCCCCGACTCACGCGTTCTGCGCGTTCTATCGCTGGATCGCGCAGGATTTCGGCGCCGACGCGGTGTTGCATTTCGGGACCCACGGCGCGCTGGAATTCATGCCCGGCAAGCAAGCCGGCATGTCGGGCGAGTGCTGGCCGGACCGCTTGATCGGCGATCTGCCGAATTTCTACCTGTATGCCTCCAACAATCCGTCGGAGGGCATGATCGCGAAGCGCCGGGCCGGGGCGTCGTTGATCAGCTATCTGACCCCGCCGGTCGCGCATGCCGGTCTTTATCGCGGCCTGCTGGACCTGAAGGCTTCGCTGGACCGCTGGCGGTCGCTTGCTCCGGACGCCGATCCCGGTCAGCGGTCGGACCTGTTGGCGTTGATCCTGGTGCAGGCCGAAGCGGTCGATCTGTCCGACACCGATCCCGGCGTACTGGCGGAAAAGCTGCTGGAGCTGGAATACACCCTGATCCCGCATGGGCTGCATGTCGTGGGCGAAGGCCTGAACGCCGAACAGCGGGAGTCGATGCTGGACGCGGCCGGTGTGACCGACGCGGCGGAACGGAAGCGGCTGGGCGATCTGCTGGCGGTGGATCACGAAGTACCGGCGTTGATCCACGCATTGGATGGCGGCTTCATCCGTCCGGCCCCCGGGGGCGATTTGCTGCGCACGACCGATGTGTTGCCAACGGGCCGCAACATCCACGGCTTCGATCCATTCCGCATCCCCAGCGCCTTTGCCGTTCGCGACGGCGCCCAGCAGGCCGACCGCCTGGTTGCCCGACATCTTGCCGACAACGGCGCGCTGCCGGAAACGGTGGCGATGGTGCTGTGGGGCACCGACAATTTGAAGACCGAGGGCGGCCCGATTGCCCAGGCATTGCGCCTGCTGGGTGCCGAACCGCGCTGCGACAGCTACGGCCGGGTTTGCGGTGCCCGCCTGGTGCCGCTGGAAATACTGGGGCGTCCCCGGATCGATATCATCGCCACTCTGTCCGGTATTTTCCGCGATCTTCTGCCGTTGCAGACGAAACTGCTGGCCGAGGCGGCGTTTCTGGCCGCCACCGCCGATGAACCGCTGGAGCGGAACTTCGTGCGCCGTCACGCTCTGGCGTTTCAGGCGGAGCATGGCGGCACGATGGAGGATGCGGCGTTGCGGGTGTTCGGCAATGCCGATGGGGCGTACGGATCGAACGTCAACCAGTTGGTCGGCAGCGGGACATGGAACGACGAAGGCGAGCTGGCCGATGCGTTTCTGAAACGGAAGGGCTTTGCGTACGGGGTTTCCGGGCAGCCGCGGCGGCATGACGCGGTGCTGTCCGATGCGCTGGCCCATGTAGATGCGGCCTATCAAAATCTCGACTCGCTGGAGATGGGTGTCACTACCGTCGATCATTACTTCGATACGCTGGGCGGGATAAGCCGAGCGGTGCGGCGGGCGAGGGGAGGGGATGCGGCGGCGGTTTATATCGGGGATCAGACGCGTGGGGATGGAACGATCCGCACGATCTCCGAACAGGTTGCATTGGAAACCAGAACCCGGGCGCTGAACCCGAAATGGTATGAGGCGCTGCTGGCGCACGGTTATGAGGGTGTTCGGGAAATCGAAGCGCACGTCACCAACACATTCGGCTGGTCGGCGACAACCGGCGAGGTGCAGCCCTGGGTATATCAAAAACTATCCGAAACGTTCGTGCTGGATCCGGCGATGCGGGAGAGGCTGGCGGCATTGAATCCCACGGCCTCGGTCAAAATCGCCAACCGGCTGATCGAGGCGCACGAGCGTAACTACTGGTCGCCCGGCGATGCAATGCGCGCGGCATTGCAACGTGCGGGTGAGGAACTTGAAGACCGGCTCGAAGGGCTTGGTCTGGAGGCTGCGGCATGACGGTAATCAGGCGAATCCCGGCGCGCGGCGATGGGGAGGGCAGCGTCCAGGTGCAAATGCAGCCCGACCTGAAGATCGGTAACGCGCAAGTCTTCGCGGTGTATGGCAAGGGCGGCATCGGCAAGAGCACGACGTCGTCGAACCTGTCCGTGGCGTTTTCCAAGCTGGGCAAGCGGGTGCTGCAGATCGGCTGCGATCCGAAGCACGATTCCACCTTTACGCTGACGAAATGCCTGGTGCCGACGGTGATCGACATACTGGAGACGGTGAACTTCCATTCGGAAGAACTGCGGGTCGAGGATTTCGTCTATCCCGGCTACAACGGCGTGATGTGCGTGGAGGCGGGCGGCCCGCCGGCGGGCACCGGGTGCGGCGGCTATGTCGTCGGCCAGACGGTGAAACTGCTGAAGGAACATCATCTGCTGGAAGACACCGATGTGGTGATCTTCGATGTGCTGGGCGATGTGGTGTGCGGCGGGTTCGCCTCGCCGCTGCAACATGCCGGACGGGCGCTGGTGGTGGCGGCGAACGATTTCGACTCGATATTCGCGATGAACCGGATCGTCGCGGCGATCCAGGCGAAGGCGCGCAATTACGAAGTGCGGATGGGCGGTGTGATCGCCAACCGCAGTGCCGCCACCGATCAGATCGAAAAGTTCAATGCGCGAACGGGGATGAAAACGCTGGCGCATTTCCCCGATCTGGATGTCATCCGCCGTTCCCGCCTGAAGAAGGCCACGCTGTTCGAAATGGACCCGACGCCGGAAATCGTCGCGGTGCAGAACGAATATCT